>JBBSRY010000115.1:0-6760 GCA_038242595.1 Mycobacteriales bacterium | reverse complement strand
GCATCATCCTCGTGATCGGCGTCGTCATCTTCACCATGTGCCAGGGCAATTCCGGTACCAACAACGATCCAACAGGCGATCCGCAGGCCGGGGGTCTTGGCTCGGTGTTGGGCAACATGCTGGCCGGTGGCAATGCCGCCGCGGAGGCAGATAACACCGAACTCG
Source organism: Mycobacteriales bacterium (assembly GCA_038242595.1). Taxonomy (GTDB): domain Bacteria; phylum Actinomycetota; class Actinomycetes; order Mycobacteriales; family Nakamurellaceae; genus Nakamurella. The sequence continues at coordinate 6,595 of JBBSRY010000115.1, read as the reverse complement.
AGAAGTCCTGCCAAACCGGCGCCGACGCCAACGACAATGCGGACTGCGCTCTGGTCGCGGTCATCAATTCGGTCCAGGGATATTGGACCGACGCCCTCTCGGCGTCCGGGACGACCTACCAGGAAACCGACACGGTCTGGTTCACCGGTTCGGTCAGCACCGGTTGCGGAAGCGCCAACTCCGGTGTTGGTCCCTTCTACTGTCCGGCCGACAAACTCGTCTATGTTGACCTTTCGTTCTTCACCACGTTGAAGAACGATTTCAAGGCCAACGACGAACTCTTCACCCAGGCCTACGTGCTGGCCCATGAATATGGCCACCACGTGCAGAATTTGCTCGGCACCTCCGACCGGGTCGGCGCTGCAAGCGGGCCGGAGTCTGATGCAGTTCGCCTGGAACTGCAGGCCGACTGCTACGCGGGAGCGTGGGCAAATCACGCCACCACCGTGCCGGGAGCCGACGGTCAGATCCTGATCCAGGATCTGACCCAGGCCGATATCAATGCTGCGTTGGAAGCTGCGTCCCGTATTGGCGACGACTACATCCAGGCCAACCTGGGGTCGGGCACTGTTGACGAGTCCAGCTTCACCCACGGCACCTCAGAGCAACGTCAGAAGTGGTTCAGCATCGGGCTGAACACCGGAGATCCGGCTCAGTGCAATACTTTTGATACCAACGATCTCGGTTGATTCAGTCTCGCCGGCAATGGGTCAAGCACGCCCGTTATTCCGACGAATCTGCTATCTCGCCGAGAGTCACCGGAAACGCCAACGGCCGAGCGCTCATGGCCGCCAGGTCCGCGTGGTCAACAACAGAAGAGTTACCGCACAGTCCCGCGACAGCAAATCCGCAGAGACGTCCTTGGCACCAGCCCATCCCGGCTCTGGTGACAAGTTTGATCAATCGTGGACTGTCTGCTCCGAGTTCACCTTGGGCATCCTGAACCGCGGAGTAGGTGACCTCCTCGCAGCGGCAGATCACCGTCTGCGGGGTCAGCCGGTCCTTCCAGTTGCTCGGCACCGGGTACGCGCGATGCAACGCCGCGCCGAAACCGCGCCAACTGCGAATCTTTCGCTGCAACCGCACCGCCAGGGCAGCATCGACCTTGATGCCGAGATCAACAGCCACGGCCAACCCCGCCAACTGTCCTTCGCAACATGCTTTGTCCGCTCCCCCGACACCGGTTGCTTCACCGGCCACCCAGACACCGGGAACGGTGCTCGCCTGCCGACCATTGACGACCGCGACCAGCGAACCATCAACATCGACTCTGGTTCGTGCTCCTACCGCCAGCACCAGTTCCATCGACGGTGTAAATCCCCACCCCATGCCGACGGTGTCGATCTCGACCGTCCGAATCGTCGAGCCGTCCGGCCGGCCGATGGTTGCTGTGGTGGCGTGGGTGTCACCAGTGATGCGGGTGATCACCGCACCCTGGTAGTACGGAATCCGATACTTGGCCAGCTTCGCCAGATAACCGCCAGCCTCGATCACCTTGCCGGCCAAAATTTCGCGGGCAGAAAGCACTTCCCGGCAGCCACGCCACCAGCCGGCCACCGTGTTGGCCTCGCAGATCCCGACCACGCTCGCGCCGGCCGCCGCGAGCGCTGTTGCCACCGGCAGGAGAAATGGGCCGGTACCACCCAGCAGAATCCTGGTCCCCGGTCGGACCTGGTGTTCTTTGAGCATCGCCTGCAAACCACCGGCTGCCATCACGCCTGGTAGCTGCCAACCCGGAACAGGTAACTGCCGGTCGTAGCCACCGGGGCAGAGCAACAACCGCTCGGCCCGAATCACCCGGTGCGGAGCAGGTTCGGCGACAGTGCCGCTGTTGTTCAATTGCAAGATGAACCCGCCGGTTGCCGGGTTTTGGATCAGCCACACCTGTTTGCCGGAAAGGTATGTCACCACTTCGCCGGCGACCAGGGATTCGAATGTTTGAAGCAGATCAGTGAGTTTTGGATCTCCCGTCTTGGCATCGGGTGAATGACGCCAAAACTGGCCACCCGGTCGGGCACCGGCATCAATGAGGACAGAACGAACACCGGCCAATCCGGCCGAGACTGCTGCTGAGAGTCCGGCCGGGCCAGCACCAACGATCGCCAGTTGGGCCACCGATACATCAGAGCTCATCATCACCACCGTCTGTCTGCAGTTTCATCCCTGGCGCTGCCCGAACCAGGCAGGCTCGCTGGCCCGGCAGCGAGTCGACGGTGAGCAAGCAGTCAAAACAAATACCGATTCCGCAGAAGAGGCCGCGTGGTCGACCTTCCCGGCGCGTCGTGCGCCAGGCGGTGATGCCGGCCGCAGTGAGCGCGGCCCCGACGCTCTGGCCGGGTTCAGCCGGAATTGGTACTGAGTCGAAGTAGATCTGAAAGTTCATGCCGCGCGCCGAAAACGGTGCGCGGCAAACGGTGTCAGATCCAGATCAGGAACACCTCCCGCAATCACCTGGGCCACCAGTTTGCCGGTCCCGGCTGCCAATCCGATACCGGCGCCCTCATGACCGCTGACATGCCATAACCCTGGCACCAGGGGGTCTTCGCCGATGACGGGCAGGTGGTCCGGGCAATACGGCCGGAAACCGGAGTAACTTCGGATGGCCCGCAGCTGCTCCAGCGCCGGGAACAGCGCGATGGCATTGGCTGCCAGCGCCCGTAGTGCCGGCAGTGAGTTCGTTCGGTCGAATCCGACCCGCTCCCTGGTGGATCCGATCAGGATAGGCCCGGCGGGTGTGCCCTCCACCACCGGCGAAGCCTGCAGCGCCGCATCGGAGCTGGCCACATCGGAAACATACTCGGCGGCATACACCTTGTGCCGCACCATTCCAGGTTGCGGTTCGGTCACCATGACAAATCCCCGTCGGGGTAACACCGGCAGGTAACCGCCGGCCAGCTCGGCCACCTGGCCGGACCAGGGGCCGGCGGCGTTGATCACGATCGGCGCGCTGAATCGGCCCGAGGTGGTGAGGACGTCCCGGGCTCCGGCCGTCGCCGCTGCAAACCCAACCACCGGCTGATAGGTCGTCACCTTGGCGCCATGTTGACGGGCCAATCGAAGCAGGTGGGTGACGGCCAACATCGGCTGCACCTGGGCATCGTCTGGATAAAAAACACCCGATATCGCCGCTCGTGTCAGGCGTGGTTCCAGCCGCGGCAGATCATCGTAGGCAATCGACTCGGACCTGATTCCCTGCGATTTCTGCAGCTCAGCAAGTCTTGTCAACGCCAGTGCACTGCTCTGGCCGGCTGCCACCACCAAACCGCCCTTGTTTTCAAATTCGTACAACGGTGCAAACTCTGCCAGGTCGCCGCGCCACACTTTCTGTGAGTACAGCGCAAGGTCGAGTTCTGGTCCCGGCTCCTTGTCCGACAACAGGATATTTCCCTCACCGGCGCTGGAAGTCCCACCGGCCACGCCGCCGCGGTCGACGACCTGGACCGAGAATCCCTGCACACTCAGAAAATACGCGCAGGCCGCACCGATCATTCCGGCGCCAATGATTATCACATCGCTGGTGGGCACGTCTATTTCAACTCATCGAGCTCAGCGGCGGCGGTCGGCGGTGAAACACCGGCCCAGCGTCCAGCGACATGACCTATATGTTCCCGCATGAAAACTTCGACCCGGTTCGCATCGCCGGCTTCGATGAGGTCTACCAACGAGTGATGTTCGATGGCCGAGTGTACGAGCTGCCCGGATTCCAATAGGGGCAACAAACCGAAAAGCCTTGTTTGCGAGCGCAGATCGGAGACCAGTTCGACCAAACGCATATTGCCGCCGAACGCCATCAGGGCCAGATGAAAGGTCCGGTCTGCCTCCACATAGGACGGGAGATCATCCAGGCTCACCGCATCCACGATGTCCTGCGCCAAGGTGCGTAATTTCGGTAGGTCCGCAGTACCGATCAGTGGAACCGCGGCCGCGACCGATGGTGGTTCCAGGAGAAGGCGAATCTCGGTGATTCGGTCCAGCTCTTCAGCCGAGATTTCGGTGACCCGGAACCCTTTATTGGGAGCCGCCACCACCAGACCCTCTTTGACCAGATCCAACATGACCTCCCGCACCGGAGTTGCCGAAACCCTGAACTGCGCGCTCAACGTCGGAGCCGAGTACACCGTACCCGGGGTCATCTCGCCGGTGATGATTGCCGAGCGAAGCGCCACCGTGACTGTCTCGCGTAAATTCGCCTGTCGCTGCAAAGGCCGGACCGAGGCTGAATACCGTTGCTGCACCGCGCTAGTCGCGAAATTCCCAGGCAATGCAACGGGCTTCACAAGAGAAAGCCCCGCGGAAACGGGTCACTCGGATCCAGGTGGTACTGGGCTGTCCCGGTCACCCAGGCCCGGCCGGTGATACGAGGGATCACCGCGGGCCGGCCGGCAACCGTGGTGCTACCCACCAGCTGACCGGTGAAGGTGGTCCCGATAAAGGACTCATTGATGAAATCCTCGCCGATCGCGAGCTCGCCCCTGGCATGGAGCTGGGCCATCCGGGCGCTCGTTCCGGTGCCGCAGGGCGATCTGTCGAACCAACCCGGATAGATCGCCATGGCGTGACGAGAGTGCCGCGCGGTGGAACCGGGAGCTTGAAGGTAGACATGATGGCATCCCGAGATTTCCTGCTGAGCTGGATGTTTTGGTGCCGCCACTGCGTTGATAGCCGCCATGATATCGAGGCCGGCCGTCAAAAGTTCGGCCTTGGCCGCCCGCTCGAACGGCAGCCCGAGTTTCGCCAATTCGACGATGGCGTAGAAGTTGCCGCCGAAGGCCATGTCGTAGTCGACAATCCCGAGTCCGGGTACCTGCACCTGTTGATCAAGGGCCAGCGCAAACGAGGGCACATTGGTGATACTTACCGAAACGGCGGCGCCGTCGATCACCTGAACCTGCGCTATGACGAGTCCGGCCGGGGTGTCCAATCTGATAGTGGTCACCGGTTCGACCACTTCGACCATTCCGGTCTCAACGAGAACCGTTGCCACACCGATGGTTCCGTGACCACACATCGGAAGACAGCCCGACACCTCGATGAACAGAACACCGAAATCTGCGTCCACTCTGGTGGGCGGCTGCAGGATGGCACCGCTCATCGCCGAATGACCCCGCGGTTCGAACATCAGCAAAGTCCTGATGTGGTCGGCATTCTCCAGGAACCACAGCCGGCGCTGCGCCATGGTCTCCCCTGGGAAGGCACCCACCCCGCCGGTGATGACCCGAGTGGGCATGCCTTCGGTATGGGAATCGACGGCATGAAAAACCCGTTTGGATCTCATCGATAACCCTTGCCGTACGCCGCCTCCGTCTCGGCGATGATGTCGGCCGCGATCTGAGCCGATAACCGACTCCTCGGTGGCCGACAGACGCCGCCGTTGCGACCGACGGCATCCATCGACAATTTGATGGCCTGGACAAACTCCGTCTTTGAATCCCACCGGAGCAACGAGTGCAGATCCCGGTACATCGGCAATGCCTGCGACAGATCCGCCGGTTTGCCCGATGTCGCCAGCCGATAGAGTTCGACACAGCTGACCGGAAGAGCGTTGGGATACCCGGCAATCCACCCGACTGCACCGGCCAACCCCATTTCCAGCAAGACATCGTCGCTGCCGACCAATACGTCCAGATCGGGTGCGAGTTCGGCGATCTCATAAGCGCGACGGACATCACCGGTGAATTCTTTGACGGCCACGATGTAACCGAGTTCGAACAGTTGGGCAAGCAGCGTCGGTGTGAGATCCACCTTGGTATCGAACGGATTGTTGTAGGCAATAACCGGGATACCGACTCGGGCAACTTCCTTGTAATGGGCAATCACGGCGTCTTCGTCAGCCCGGAAGGTGTTGGGCGGCAATGCCAGCACCGATTGCGCCCCGGCTTTTGCGGCCTGTTCTGCCCAGCGGGCACTCTCCAGACCGCCGTAGGCAGCAATACCGGGCATGACCTGAAATCCTGGCGGCGCAGCTTGAATCGCAGTGGTCACCACTGCCGCGCGTTCCGCGGGGGTCAAGGTTTGATATTCCCCCAGAGACCCGTTGGGGCACACTCCGTCGCAGCCGCCGGCCGCCAGAAACTCAATGTGCTCGGCGTAGGCCTGGTGATCGACGGCGAGGTCATCTCCGACGAACGGCAGGGCCGTCGCGACCATCACGCCGCGCCATGGACGAACGACAGGAATATCGGAGCTGGTCATAAAACTTGACAGTACAATGTCACACATCACAGCGCTAGGGCTGGTTGAGACCCAATTCCGCACGGCGAGCTGCCAAACCCTCGACCTGCAACTCCCAAGCCGGCCGGACAAATGTCACCGGCGTCAATACAAGCTCTTGACTCAGCACCCTCTCCCCCTCACCATGCTCCAGCAGCTGCTGTCCATTCGGCAGGTATCCCAACTTCGCAGAAACCCGTTGCGAGGTGGGGTTGTCCAGGAATGCCGCCGATTCAGCACGCTCCGCGAGGAGATGGTCGAAGGCAAACTGCGCAACCGCGGCCCGCATCTCGGTGCCGAAGCCCCTGCCCTGGAACGGAATCCCCAGATAAGAGCCGGTCTCGACTGTGCGACGCACGGCGAAGGACGAAGCAGATACCTCCTG
>JBBSRY010000114.1:0-6793 GCA_038242595.1 Mycobacteriales bacterium | reverse complement strand
GAACTGCGGGATGACAGCCAAATAGAATGCGCCGACCTTGGGATTCAGAATGTTGTTGCCCGCGCCGCGCATGAACGATACCCAGTACGACTCGTTCGGCGGCGTTCGCTCCAACCCGGACCTGCCCAGGGCCTGGCGGCGCAGTGTTCGGTAGATCATCATCGCGCCCATCCACACCAGATAGCCGGCACCGGCGATCCGCAGACACTCATAGGCCAACTCCGAAGCGGTGAGTAATGCAGTGGCGCCGACCGCGGCCGCGGCGCCCCAGACCAGTGCGCCGGTATTGATGCCAAGAGAGGTGACTACCGCGTGTCTACGTCCCTGCGAAATAGCCGCCCGCAGGACAAGAGCGGTATCAAGACCCGAAATGTTGGTCAGCAGCACCGCCAGAGCTACGAAGGACAGCAGCGCGGAAGTAACGGTCACGAGCTGTCTTCCTGCTGCCTCCTACCTCAGCTTGTCGGTGGCGAGGTGTCAAGATGGACCCATGACCTTTAAGTCCTCGCTGCGCGGCCAGACCTCGCCCTTTCATGTGATGGCAGTCTGGGCGGCGGCCACCAGGCGTGCTGAGGCCGGCTTACCGGTTTTCAATCTGGCTGCCGGTCAACCATCTTCACCAGCCCCGGATCCGGTCCGCAAGGCATTGCACCATGTGCTGGAGACCGAGGTCCTCGGCTACACCGAAACTCCCGGTATCCTGCCGCTACGGCGGGCCATCGCCGGGCATTACAAAAATTGGTACGACCTCACTATTGATCCGGACGATGTGGTCGTCACCACCGGTTCGTCCGGAGCTTTTACGCTGGCCTTCCTGGCCGCCTTCGACCCCGGTGCACGTGTCGGTCTTGCTATTCCGTGCTACCCCGCGTATCGAAACATCCTGCACGCCTTGGGGTGTGAGGTGGTGCAGATACCGACGGGGCCGGAGAATCGTTTCCAGCCAACTGTTGCGGCACTGGAAGGGCTTGAGCTGGACGGGTTGGTGGTGGCCAGCCCGGCCAATCCCACCGGCACCATGCTGTCGCCGGCCGAACTGCAGGCGCTGACCACCTATTGCCAGCAGCAGGGCATCCGGCTGATCTCCGATGAGATCTACCACGGCATCAGCTATGCCGGTCGCGGCACCTGTGCCTGGGAGACGAGTCGTACCGGGCTGGTGATCAACTCATTCTCCAAATACTTCTCGATGACAGGTTGGCGGATTGGATGGGCTCTGGTCCCGCAGGACCTGCGGGTTGCGGTCGACGCGTTGGCCGGCAATATGGCGATCTGCCCGCCGGCGCCGGCGCAGTTCGCGGCAATCGCCGCATTCGATGCCTATGACGAATGCGATTCTCATGTCGCCGGGTATGCGCGTAACCGAGAATTCCTGTTGGCGGAGCTCCCCAAAATCGGCTTGAACACGTTCGCGCCGGCCGACGGGGCCTTTTACATCTACGCCGATATTTCCCATCTGACAACGGACTCGTTGGCTTGGTGTTCGGACCTGCTGAACACCGAAGGTGTGGCCGTCGCGCCCGGGATCGACTTTGATCCGATGGACGGTCGAAGCTGGATGCGGATGTCCTTTGCTGGGCACGCGCCGGTGATCGAGGGCGCCATCCAAGCGCTGGGACGATTTATCCGGTAATCAGGCCAGTTCGCCGCGGGCCACGCTGTTCTTGGAGTGCGCGGGATTCCCGTCCGCCGGTTCATCAGAAATATCGACGACGGAGTAGGCCGCGGTGTCGATGCCCTGCGGCAACGCAAAGTTGCCCTCCCCGGCGGCAAGAACACCAAGTGAGACCATCTTTCCATCCACCCCCAGCAGCCAGACCTCGTATGAGCCTTCGATTACCGGCAGGTCCTTCACCTGAACCTGAAGCCACGACACTCCATTGCCCGATTTCACCAGTTCGGCCTCGCCGAGACTTTCGTTTCCGCCCAGTAAGGGCTTCAAAGTCGCGACGGCTTCGAGTTGGGGTTTGGTATCGCGCGTGTCGGGTCCGACATCATCACGAACGGCAAAGTAGACGACGAGTCCGCTGATCACAGCGCCAATGGCAGCCGCCATGGCCGGCATCACCCACCGCGATCGACGGCTATCAAGGGAAACTGGTTGCTGGCCACGTGCATTCATCGGTGGATTGCGCGAGGCAGCGTGCGCAGCTTGGTGGTCCAGTGGGGTCAAGACCTCCTGAGTCAACAGCGCCAGTTCTGCCGCAATGGCATCCCACACATGAGGCGGGGCGGGTTCCGGGCCGAGTTCGGCGTCGGCGTCGCGTGCCGTGCCGACCGTCAGCCGCCAACTCTGCAGCGATTCGCCACATTGCGCGCATTGATCCACATGGGTTGCTGCGCGCTGATTCGCAGGGATTTCGTCCAGCGCGAGCAATATCAGTTCATCATCATCAAGATGCTGCACCGTCCACCTCCCTGTTCTGTTTCAGCGCAGCCAAACCGCGGCGAATGTGACTCTTCACGGTCCCCAGTGGTAACCCTGTTGTTTCCGCAATCTCCGAATGGGTCAGCCCATCGTAGAAAGCCAGTCGTAATACCATTCGTTGCGGACGAGGTAAACGATTGATCTCATTTTTGACATCTAACCGATCGATAACCAGATCGTCCTCGGATGGGGGATTGGGCGCAGAGGCCAAACTGGTCGCAGCCCGGATAATTTTACGATCCCGATCCAAAGCTGCATATCGATCGGCAATCTGACGCCGAGTAATCCCAAGAAGCCAGCCACCCATCGATCCGCGCTCCGGGTCGAAAGTGTGACGACCCTTCCAGGCTCGGACAAATACCAGCTGAACCAGATCCTCGGCATCGTGGTAGTCACGCAACCCCAACACAGCCAGTCGCAGGACCATTCCACTGAACCGATCGAAGGTTTCCTTCAACGCTGCGCTGTCGCCGTCCCGAAACCGTTGCAGCCATTGAGGGTCCACCGCACCGTTAGGTTCTGGTGGTGGGGGTCCGGTCACATGCACAGCGTAGATCACGGAGCGACGGGCACTGCTGTCACCGCGATGTTGTCCTCGTAATTGCCTGATGACCGATCAAAAATGCCCCCACAGGTGATGAGCACCAAGCGCGGTTCACCGGTTCGATCAAAAAGCCGGTCAAGAGGTACTTCAGGTTTTGGCCAGGTCTCGCGAGCAATGACCGAGAAGGTCCGGGTGGTGCCGATCGAATCCACCACCTGGAGGGTGTCCCCAGGGCTCAGATCACCGATTTGAGCGAATACTCCCAGTCCCTGGTTCCGATCGTTGACATGTCCGGTGAGAACCGCGGACCCGATGGAGTCGCCAGGGCTGGCGCCATATTGGTACCACCCGACGGTTCCGACATCTTCGGGGATCTGCATCAGGCCATCACTTTCTACGCCAACAGGAACGACAGGTGCTTCAACCCCCAAAGTCGGCAGCAGGATCCGTTGGGGAGGGGCGGTAGTGACCGGAATTGACGTCTGGCTGGGCTCGGCGGTAATAACTGGCAGCGTGGGCAAATCGCTTGCTTCTGCAGTGCCTTCGACAATGGCGGTCGCCGGCCCGGAAGGATCATCGGTACTAACAGATGTTACAGCGGAGCTGGGATTACTCGAGTTCGACAAAGTCGAACGCAATGAAGATGAGGTTGAGGACGCGGCAGGTGATTCGGCCAGTGAGTTCGCCGCATCCGCACCGATCGTCGAAACCAACGGCACAGTGGCGTTGTCGTCGACGGCATTACAACCCACGAGCGCCGCAATGAGGAGGACGGACCCCGCGCCCAGGGCCATCAGGCCCTGAGCGCGAGGCGTGCGGTGGGTGAGGGGCGCCCGCCGCGGCTCATCCTCGATCAGCTGACACGCCCCGACATCGCCAACCGGCGGCCACCGACCAAAATCAGTGCCGCACCGGCCGTCGCCAGCATGATCAGGATGACACTTGCCGGTGTTGTACCGGTCGAACCATTGCCCGCAGGTACGCCGGACGGCGCTGAATGCAGACCGGTAACGACGAACGAGACCAGGCCCAGGGTGCCGTCTTCGGCACTTCCGACGGCATGAACGAAGGTAGCGCTACCCTCGGCCAAGGTCAGGTCGGCTGGTCCGATGGCTACAGTCTCAGTGCCGGCCAGAGCCACATCAGCAGTGATGGTGCCGGCGGGCACGACCAGAGCGCCCTCCTGAGGATTTGTCACACCGGGTAGGACGACGGCGCCACCGGCTCGCACGTCTACTGCCGGCGCAGCGGCATCGTGGCGGACCACAATGCGTGCCTGACCGGCCGGAATGGTTGAAACATCATTGACATACGGTGTCACAGTAGGAGTTCCATCGGCAGCCAAGTGCGCTACCAGTGAGACGCTTGCTCCGGCCGGCAGGTTGGCCGACGCGGTCAGCAACGGAGCTGACGCATCGGTGGCATCTGCTGCAGTGATGGCTACTTCATGGTCTCCGCTTGGCAGTTCCAAGGGCCCGGCAACGGTGGATGGCTCGAAATCATCCAGGGCCAGGGCACCGTCGACATAAACGTCGACAGGCAGTCCGGGAATTCCGTGAACCACGTACACCGTTCCGGTGTCGGCGGCCGAGGCGGGCCCGGCGGTCATCAGGGTGGTTCCGGCGATCATGGCACAGCCAGCAACGGCGACAAGCAGGCGTTTCATGCATCCTCCTGTGGAGAGTAAAAAGCGGATAACGGACGTTGTCTGTGCACTGACAACTCTTATTACCGACGCTTGAGGTGGATCGGATGCAGCAGACAGGGAACCTATTCAGGGTTCCCCCTACTCGTAGTTCAGGGGGAACACCCGAGGCGCATCCCCGTGCTCGGTGACAGAGTCCTTCCTAGGACGAAGGACAGGTCGGCAAGAAAGCCCAACCGCCTCGTCGATAGGAGAAGAAGCAAATGAATACATTCGGGAAAGTCCTTCTCATCATCCTGGCGATCTGGATCGGCCTGGGTGTCCTGAGCTTCCTGATCAAGGGACTCTTCTGGCTTGCCATCCTCGGTGGAATCGCGTTCGTGGCCTACGCAATTTTCGGCAAAAAAGGCTCCGTTCGCTCCTGATCCTGCCCTCTGACGGGTCGGTCAGCGCCGCACCCGTAGATTAAGCGTCCATGAGCCCAGAGACATCGGACAGTCAGCCAACTCAATCGCAGAGATGGGGCGTTGGCAACAGCGTTGATCGATTGCGACGGGTGCTGTTGCGAGCGCCCAGCCTGGCCGGTGATTTCCTCGGCGCCCAGTGGCGCGAACCGGACCCGAAGCTGCTGAAGAAGGAACATGACGGGTACGCACAGCTGCTGACCTCTCTCGGCTGCGAGGTGGAAATCGCCCCCGCAGCAACAGGTTTGGTTGATTCTTGTTACGCCCACGATCCGATCACGATGACGCCGTTCGGCGCTATTGTGCTGCAGATGCGCAAGCCCGCGCGGGTCGCCGAGCCCGCGCTGCTGGCAGAACAGATCCAAGCACTGGGAATCCCGATCCTGGGGAGACTGACCGGCAACGCCTACACCGACGGCGGCGACAAAGTCTGGCTGGACGGGCAAACATTGCTTCTCGGACGTGGGTATCGGACCAACGACGAAGCCATCGATCAGATCCGTTCGATGGTGGAACCCCATGGGGTGCAAGTGTTTACCTACGATCTACCCAACTATCGTGGGCAGTCCGAGGTGCTACATCTGATGTCGGTGATCTCACCGCTATCGCACGATCTGGCGGTGATCTATGAGCCGCTGATCCCGATTCGGTTGCTCCAGCTGCTGGCCGAGCGTGGAATCAGGACCATCAGCGTGGACGACGCCGAATTCGCCACCCAGGGCGGCAATGTTTTGGCGGTCCGGCCGGGGGTGGTGGTGGTACCGGCCGGCAATGACCGGGTGGCGGCGGCCATGTCAGCTGCCGGCTGCGAAGTGCACACCTTTGACGGCCCAAATATTTGCGTCAAGGGCGACGGCGGGCCCACCTGCCTCACCCAGCCGCTCTGGCGTACGAGCGACTGAGCTGGTTCGGCCAGAGATTGTTTACTTCTTGCTGGTCATCCGTCGGGAAATCGCCGTCCAGATTCGCACCGGCAGCACCCGCGCAATTTTCATCAGGACTGCCATCGGCAGCGGAAAGATGATTTCCTGACGACGTGCGACCAACCCGTCGGCAATGCTGCGGGCCGCTGCCTCCGGTTCGATCAGGAACGGCATCGGAAATGTGTTGGCGTCCGTCATGGGTGTTTTGACGAATCCAGGATTGATGGTCACGACCGATACCCCGCGGCCGATTGCTTCGGCGCGAATGGATTCGGCGAGGTTTATCAGGGCCGCCTTGGATGCGGCGTAGGCCATTCCGCCCGGAATACCGCGAAAACCGGCTACCGAAGCCATGATCGCCACGATGCCATGATGGTCGCTGAGCATCCTGGGCAACACGGCCGCCAGCGTGTTGACGGTACCGACGACATTGACATCCAGGTGGCGGGCGAAGGCTTGGGGGTCCAGATCATCGACTTTGGCCTGTTCCCAGGTTCCGGCATTCAACACCACGATGTCTATGCCGCCCAGCGCTTCTCGGACCTGGTCAGCAGCGACGCGCACACCGTCGGAATCGGACACATCCACCGGCACCACGATCATCCGTCCGGATGACACCTTCTCCAGGGCATCGACGCGGCGGGCCGAAATCGCCACCACGGCGCCTCGCCCGACCAACTCGGTGGCCAACGCGGCTCCGATTCCCGACGAAGCTCCGGTGATCAAGACGCGGGCACCTTTCAAGGAGAGACGGGACATGAACCTCCCTTGAGATTGCCGGAGTCAGTG
>JBBSRY010000113.1:0-6811 GCA_038242595.1 Mycobacteriales bacterium | reverse complement strand
TCGATCTCGGCCCGCACCGCGGCCTCGGGAAGTTCGGTGATGATATCCACGCCGGCGGTGTCGGCAATCGTCTTCACCGTCTGCACGCAATTGCTGATGGTCGAGCGCATATCGATGGGTTTGGCGTTCAATTCGGCCATCCCGGCGTCGTAGCGGCTGATCTCCAACAGATCAGCCAGCAGGTCCTCGAATCGGTCCAGTTCGTCGACCATCAATTCGGTGGACCGCAGCAAATACGGCGGCAGATCCTCTCTGGCGTCATAGAGCAGATCCGCGGCCATCCGGACGGTGGTCAACGGCGTGCGCAGCTCGTGGGAAACATCGGAGGTGAATCGTCGTTGCAGGGCACCGAACTCCTCGAGCTGCCGGATCTGCGCCTTGATCGCTTCGGCCATTCCGTTGAACGAGCGCGACAATTGCTTAATTTCCACGGCTCCCGCCACCGGCATCCGTTCATCCAGCGCGCCGGAGGCCAACCGGCTGGCGGCCGCCGAGGCCAGCTGTACGGGTCGCACCACCTGGCGGGCAATCAGCGCCGCAATGCCGGTGAGCAGCAGCGCCAGCACACCGAGTCCCACCAATAAGAGGTTCTGAACCACGGCCACCGAGTTGCTCTCCGCGGTCATCGGATAGATCAGGTAGAGCTCAAAGTTGGTGTCACCGCGCGCCGTCACCGGCACCCCCACCACGAGCATCGGCACCGTCACACCGCCTCGGATCATCGCGGTGTACTGGGTCGATAAAAGCCCCTCCCCGATCCGCTCCCGCAGCGCTGCCGGCACATCGGCGGCGTGTTCACCGGCGTCCACCCGACCCAACAGACCGCGGGTGGAGATGAGTACCGCCTCGTAGACGCCGGCTGTTGATCCCTGGCTGCCGGTATCACCGGTGCTCGCGCTGGACAGCTCGGCCAGCGTCCGCTTCATGCGTTGAAGCAGCAGACTGGGATTGGATTCGGTACCGGACAACGCCTCGGACACACCGGGCTGCAAACCGATGATTTCGCTGATCGCGGCATCGCGCTTGTTTTCCAGCAGGCGGTTGGTGATCTGGTTCTGCAGTACCACTCCCAGGACGGCGATGACCACCCCGGACAGGATCAGCGTGGCCAGGATGACCCGAAGCCGCAATGAGCCGGCGGCAAACTGCACAAATAGCCGGAACTGACGTCGGGAGAGCTCTGATCGCGTCAAACCCTCTGACTTGGCAACGCGTGATCGAGCCGACCTTCGCGCTCTCCATCCACCGGCCTGCTGATCCGCTGCCGCGGACTCGGCCAGAACAGCCGTGATATCGATCGGCCCGGTGGGCAGATCGTCGAAGTCGTCAGGAGGTAGCGGCTTGGTCATCGCTGACCATTATCCGGTGTGTCCGGGTTCGCTGTGTCAGTTGTGCACCGCACCCACAAAATATGCTGCGCCAGCGCGCCTGGAGCGTTTACAGCGCGCCGGCCTTGTATCCGACCCCGCGGACGGTGAGGACGACCTCGGGACGCTCCGGATCTTTCTCGATCTTGGAACGCAAACGCTGCACATGCACGTTGACCAGTCGGGTATCGGCCGCATGCCGGTAACCCCAGACCTGCTCCAAGAGCACCTCGCGGGTGAACACCTGTCGCGGCTTGCGCGCCAGCGCGACCAGCAGGTCAAATTCCAGCGGGGTGAGGGCGATCTGCTCACCGTCTCTGGTCACCTGGTGACCGGGGACATCAATATCGATATCGGCGACTCGAAGGCGCTCGGCAGCCCCCACATCGGTACGGCGCAATCGAGCCCGGATCCGGGCGATCAACTCTTTGGGCTTGAACGGCTACATCACGTAGACATCGGCACCGGCTTCCAGGACCAGCACCACATCAACGGTGTCGGTCTTGGCGGTCAGCATGATGATCGGGATTCCCGACTCGGAGCGGATCTCCTTGCATACCTCCAGACCGGACATTCCGGGCAGCATCAGATCCAGCAGGATGACGTCGGGGTGCGTCTCCCGGAAGGCGTCAAGGGCCTTGGCGCCATCGCGCACCACCGCGGTCTCAAAACCTTCACCCCGCAGCACAATGGTCAGCATTTCGGCCAGTGCCGGGTCATCATCCACAACAAGAACACGCGATCTCATGGTCATATGGTGTCATCTGTTCGGCCATCCGCGCAGCCCGGATCATCTCGGGCGCGTCGATACACGCCCGCGCGAGGCTCTGCACCGACTCACGACCATGAAACTATGGACAGGTGAGTTCCCCCCTGACGCCGTATCCCGGCTCCCAACGCAACGACCATCTGGGCGCTCCGTGGCCGGGGCTGATTCCACTACGCCCGCTGGGCATCAGTGAAATCCTTTCTGCCGCAGTCACTCTGGTGCGCTCTCATGCCGCAGTACTGTGCGGCATCGCCTTTGCCTTCGCCCTTGTCGCTTCCGGAGCCAGTATTGCCGTGTTGGCCGCGTTGCCAGATCCGGCCGCCTATTTCTCCTCCGAGTGGCTGACGGATGTATCAGCGGGCACGTCGATGGCCATTCCAGCTGCCGTCCTGTGGCCAACGGTGGTTTCCTCGTTGCTGTCGTTGACGGGCACCGCGATCCTGGCCGGGGTGGCCACCGTTTTTGCTACCGAAGCTGCCCTGGGTGCTCGCGCTGACGCCACCACTTTCAAGGCCAGATTGGGCGGACGCTGGTGGGTGCTGGTACTCATCGCAATCGTCACTGCCGGGCTGATATTCGTCGGTTTCATGGCGCTGATCGTGCCGGGAATTTTTCTGTACCTCGCGCTACTGCTGGCAGCACCTGCTGCGGTAATGGAAAAACTACCGTTGGGACAGGCGCTGCGTCGGTCCACCCGGCTCGGCAAGGGCTTGATGCTGCGGATGCTGGGGGCGGTGGCGGTGACCACCGTGGTGAGTTCGCTGCTGGCGCCGCTGGCCACCGCGGCGCTTCCGGTGCCCACCCGGGTGTCGGATCTGCTCTTGACGCTCGGCGTTGCCGCTCTGATATCAGCATTCACCACTCCCTGGGCGGCCTCGGTGATCGCGCTGCTGTACATCGACGCACGTATTCGCAAGGAGAACCTGGGCGTCACGCTGGCGCGGGCCGCTGTTTGCGCGAAGAACTGATTGTGCTCCGGGGTATCAGCCGGCCGGGCCGAGCAGGTCGGCCGGGATCGTCACCGAACCGTCTGTCTCCGGGCGCAGCACGCGCCACGGTGAAAGGAATTGTAGCGACGCCAATTCCGCGTAGACCAGGGCGGTTCGATGTTGCAGAGCGGTATCGGATTCGAAGGAGTCCAGCGCGCGATCGGAGTTCTCCGACGCTCGGCCCCTGGCCCGCGCGGCCGCCAACGAGACCGGCACATCGAGCAGGATCTGGAGATCCGGAGCCGGTATTTCGAACCGCTCGACCTCCAGATCTCGCACCCAGTCGGCAAAGTCATTAGGCACCTGCGGGCCGCCCAGCCGCGCCGATCCGTAGGCAGCGTTGGAGGCGATGTACCGGTCGAGCAGCACGATGTCGTTATCGGCCAGCGCGTCGGTGATGTCTTGCACGGCGCCGCGGCGATCAAGAGCAAACAGCAGGGCGGGTCCGTAGACCGACTCGGACAGATCGCCGAGTCGGCCGTACAGCGCGTCCTTGACCAGGTCAGCATGCACACTCAAGCCGTACCGGGGAAAGGCCAGTCTGGCGACCGACCTGCCCTGTTCGGTCCAGCGCCGGGCTAGATTCCCGGTGAGTGTTGCCTTTCCCGATCCGTCGAGTCCTTCGACGACGATCAGACGTCCCACCGGTTCCCTGGCCCTTCGTCGTTGCGTTCCGGGTAGTGCTGTACTTCTCGAGCTCTAGTACCGGTAGTGGTCGGCCTTGTACGGGCCTTCGACGTCCACGCCGATATATTCGGCCTGCTCCTTGGTGAGCTTGGTCAGTTCGCCACCGAGAGCCTCGACGTGAATCTTCGCGACCTTCTCGTCCAGGTGCTTGGGGAGACGGTAGACCTCGAGGTCGTATTCATTGCGTTTGGTGAAAAGCTCGATCTGGGCAATCGTCTGGTTCGCGAACGAGGCCGACATGACGAACGACGGGTGACCGGTGGCATTACCCAGGTTGAGCAGTCGACCCTCGGAGAGCACCAGTAGTGTCTTGCCGCTGCTGAAGGTCCACAGGTGCACCTGCGGCTTGATCTCCAACCGGCTGATGCCGGTCAGCTTGGCCAGACCGGCCATATCGATCTCGTTGTCGAAGTGACCGATGTTACCCAGCACGGCCTGGTGCTTCATCGCCTGCATGTGCTGGGTGGTGATGATGTCCTTGTTGCCCGTGGTGGTGATGATGAAATCGGCGCGACCGATGGCCTGGTCGATGGTGGCCACCTCGTAGCCGTCCATTAGTGCCTGAAGCGCACAGATCGGATCGATCTCGGCGATGATGACGCGAGCGCCCTGGCCACGCAGCGACTCGGCCGATCCCTTTCCGACATCGCCGTAACCGGCGACGAGAGCGACCTTGCCACCGATCAGCACATCGGTAGCGCGGTTGATGCCATCGATCAATGAGTGGCGGCAGCCGTACTTGTTGTCGAACTTGGACTTGGTGACCGAGTCGTTGACATTGATCGCCGGGAACAGCAGATCGCCGGCGGCGGCCAACTGGTAGAGCCGAAGGACGCCGGTGGTGGTCTCCTCGGTGACCCCCAGGATGGCCGGGGCCATCCGGCCGAAGTAGGTGTTATCGCTGGCCAAGGATCCCCGCAGCAGGTCGAGAATGACGCGCCACTCTTCGGAATCTTCATCGCTGGACGGCGGAACAACACCGGCCTTCTCGTATTGCAGACCCTTGTGCACCAGCATCGTGACGTCGCCGCCGTCGTCCAGGATCATGTTCGGTCCGAAGACCTCGTTGCCCTCGGCGTCAACACTGCCGGCCGGCCAACGCAGCATCTGGTCGGTGCACCACCAGTATTCGGGGAGGGTCTCACCCTTCCAGGCATAGACGGCAACACCCTTTGGCTCCTCCGGGGTGCCGGTCGGGCCGACAACGGTTGCTGCTGCGGCGTGATCCTGAGTGGAGAAGATATTGCAGGAAACCCAGCGGACATCAGCGCCGAGGCTGGTCAGGGTTTCGATCAGCACTGCGGTTTGTACCGTCATGTGCAGCGAACCGGCGATCCGGGCGCCCTTGAGCGGCTGGACTTCGGCGTATTCCCGCCGCAGCGCCATCAGGCCCGGCATCTCGTGCTCGGCGAGTTTGATTTCCTTGCGGCCGAATTCGGCCAATCCAAGATCGGCAACCTTGAAATCCAGCTTTCCGATGTGGTCCGCGACGAGCGCGACCTTTTCTGCGGTGACAGTCACTCAATGCTCCTTGGCAGATTCGGCGCCGCGCCATCGGCAGCGCACAGGGGCCGGACTCGGGTTATCGCCCTGCACCGGACGCCCCCGCGGGGCGTGCATGTCAGCTCCCAGGGTACCTGCTCGGCCCGATCTTCCCGAGGGGTGAGCGTTGTGCCCCCTGCCACCATCGTCAGCTGATGTCCCGCCGCCGAAAGATGGCCAGCGAGATCAGTATCACGATGCAGGTCCAGACCAAGAGCACCAGAGCGCCGGTCAGATTGGAGACGTGGATCTCTTCCGGTGCCAGGCCGCCGTATCCGGCGTTGTACACCAGATCGCCGTACACCGTGATTCCGCCCTTGTTGACCCAGGCCGCGACGGCTGTCTGAAATAAGTAGGGCTGCAGATTCGGCAGTGCTGCCCTGACGATGTTCTCCACGATCACGAAGTAGACGAAAGCAATGCCGGTGGCCGCTGCGGTATTGCGGATCAAGTTCGCCAGCCCGAAGCCCAGCAGCGCGGTGGGGATCACCAGCAACATCGCCCTGAGCTGGACGTGGAATAGATCCGACCAGAAGGTCGGGATCAGGTCCGGCGGCAACGACGAGACCGGTAATCCCCTTTGGCTGATCAGCAACTGCCCGGTGAGATACCAAATTCCCTGGGCAGCGATCGACAGCACCAGAATCACAGCCAGCAGGGCCACGATCTTGGCGGTCATCAAACGAATCCGTCTGGGTTCGTAGAACAGCCAGGCCACCAAATTCTTGGTGGACCACTCGGCGCCGATGAAGGTCGCAGCCAGAATGAATCCCGCCATTGCCACCGCGACGCCGATGGCCAGTGCGATCGGCGCCATCAAATCCGGGGTGAAGGGATCGACCTGCATGAACCATTGGATGTCCATGTCCTGTTCCGACATCGCCGACCCGCAGAACTGGTCGGCTGTTTGACCATCCTCGAGTTGGTCGATGCAGTTTTGGTAGTACACCTGCTGGGAGGCGAATTCCTCCGATCGCCGCATTTCGGCCGCCGCAATGTCCTGCGCGGTGGGCTGCGAGAACGCGCTCCACACAAACAGCATCGCCCCGAGGTAGCCGAGCACGCAGAGGCCCAGCAGGACCTTGGTGAACCGACGAGACCAGAGGCGGCGCAGCTCGGTGCCGACGAGTCTGCCGAATCCAGGGGCTGTCGCCGGAGTTACCGGCGCCGTGGTGGTGGGGGCGTTCATCGGCCTGTTCCCGTACTCGAGTGGCGTCCGTCCGGACTGACCGTAGCCTCGGGCGGTGGTGTCGCAGTGACGTCAGGGTCGTCACCGGTGAGATCCAGGAAAACACTTTCCAGGTCGGCGGCAATGGGGCTCAGCTCGGTCAGGTACAGACCGGCATCGCTGAGGGCTTTGGTCACCATCGCCGGGTCGGCGGCGCCGCCGCCCCGCCCGGCGGCGGGCCTCGGTGTGACGGTGGACCCGGCCGGCCCCCACACCTGTCGTCCGGCCT
>JBBSRY010000112.1:0-6811 GCA_038242595.1 Mycobacteriales bacterium | reverse complement strand
GACCAGCGGGCAATTCAAGCTGCCGCAGCCATCGAGTTACTGCACACCGCCACCTTGGTCCATGACGATTTCCTCGACGAATCTTCAACCCGACGAGGCGTACCGAGTATCAACGCCACCGAGGGCGCCGCGGTGGCGATCATTGCCGGCGACGCTCTGATCGCACAGAGCTTTCGCCTGATGGCCGGGGTCGGAAGCGAAGCTGTCGCAGATCTCGCCACCGCATTGGCAGACATGTGCTCCGGACAGTCCCTGGAAGATCAGCTCAAGTTCAGCAGCACCGCCGAACCCTTCGAGGTCTTGATGGTTTCCCGGCTCAAAACCGGCGCCTTGATCAAGGCCTCCTGCCGGGTCGGTGCCCGACTGGGTGGTCTTGATCCGCTGGGCGTGGACACCCTGGGAGTGTTCGGAACCGATCTCGGGGTGGCACTCCAACTGGTCGATGATGCCTTGGATCTGCTCTCCGACGAAGCCATCCTGGGCAAACCGTGCGGTGCCGATTTTCCGATCGGAACCATCACCATGCCGACCGTTTTCGCCCTGCAATCGGTCAAGGGCGAGTCCCAGCGATTTGGTCCGAACCGCACCGAACAGGCGTTGGCACTGGCCGAACTGCTGCGGCCCGGCCTCACGGACAAAGAATGTTTGCAGGCCCGAGACCTCTTGGTGGCATCCGATGGGCCGATCCGCACCATCACCCTGGCCAGGGCTTTTGCTCATCGCGCCGCGCTGGCCGTCCCGGCTATCTCAACGGACTACCAGGAATTGGCCGCATTGCCCTCGCAGTACGTCGAAGACCAGATCCGCACCAAGGTCAGCAAGCATTTCAGCTGGATTCTGAACACCACGGCAGAGTCCCTCCCCGGGCATATGCAGGCCCTGCTGGAGATGCTGGAACCGACCGGATGAGACCGTCGCCGGGAAATCCCGCGCATGATCTCCTGATCCGAGCGGGCACCGGCGCCCTGCGAACCGGACTGGACCAGCTGGTTCGGCGTAACCTTCGCGGCGTCTGGGTTCGTGGCGCGATGCCAACCGGACCGGCGGTGTGGGCCAGCAATCACCACAGCTGGTGGGACTACTTTGTGGCGGCCTCGGCATTGCAGACGGCTGACCGCACCGACCTCGACGTGGTGATGAAGTCCGAGAACATCGGTAACAAAAAGCTTTTCGACCGTGCCGGGGTGATTGGTACCCACGAGATCCGCAAGGCATTACATGCTTTGACCGCAGGGCGGGTCATCGTCATCTTCCCGGAGGGTGAACTCCGTGCACCGACAACGCTGGGCCCCACACAGCCGGGCGCCCAGTGGCTCGCTCGCAATTCCGGATCGCCGCTTTTTGTCGTGGCCACCCGTGTGGTGCTACGCGGGCATCAGGCAGCCGAGGCCTATCTCGACGTCAAGGAATGGCACGACAGCAATTCCCGCACCTACGAAGAAACCCATCGGGAACACTTGCAACAATTGGACCTGGCGTTGATGGACGCAAATCCGATCGAACCCCTGATCGGCTTCCGACGCGTGGTTTCAGGAGTGCGCAACTGGGACGAACGGTTCGGCACTCTGAGGGCACGAAACCAGTGATGCGTCGGGTCGCCAATCGCGTCGGAACCGTTGTCGCCGGCCTCATCTGTTTCAAGTTGGTCAACCTGATACTCAATGTTTTCTCATTTCCCAAACTGCAGCCGGCAACATCGGTGGACCTGACCGGTGTGGCACTGCTGATCCCGATGCGTGATGAGGCTTTGCGTTTGCCTGCAACACTTTTCGGACTCATCACCAGTGGCGCCGAGAGCATTACGTTCCTGGATGACGGGTCTACAGACGGTTCAGCGGAGCTCGCGGCGGCGGCAGCACAGGAGCACGGGGTGGATATCAGGATCATCACCGGTGATCCCAGACCGCCGCAGTGGGCCGGTAAAACCTGGGCGTGCGCCCAACTGGCCGAATCAACCGGGGCCGATCTGCTGGTGTTCTGTGACGCCGATGTGCAGCTGGCTGCCGGCGCATTGCCCGCCGCGGTGGCAGAAATGCGGCGCCAGGACGCGGGAGTGTTCTCGGTTTTTCCTGGCCAGCAGGTTCGGAGTTGGCCGGAGCGAATGCTGATTCCGCTGATCGACAACACACTGTTGTGCTATCTCCCATTCCAGTTGCTGTCCGCGCCCGTCCCGGCCGCAGCGACCGCCAATGGTTCGCTGCTGGCCTTTACCTCCCGTGCCTATCGGGAGTTGGATCCTTTCGTAACAGTCAAAGACGCTCTGGTGGAGGATGTCTCAATCGCTCGACTGACTCGCGCCAATGGCGTCCGGTTGGGGCTGGCGCTCGGCGGTAACCTGGTCCGCGTTCGAATGTTCGCAGATTTTCCTGAGTTGGTGCGTGGTTTGGGACGTGGGCTCTCGCCGATCGCTCGGACTCATCCGGTTGCGCTGGTATCGGCCTGGCTGGCCCACGTGCTGATGTACACCCTTCCCCTCGTACTCGCAGTCGAACTCCCGATCTGGCGACTCTGTGCCGCACTCGGCATTACCGAACGTCTGCTGATCGAGGCCAAGACCGGTGGTCGCGATTGGACTGCCGCCGTGACCGCCTCCCCTTGGCCGCTGATGGCGGCGCCGGTGGTGATTCAGGCCCTGCGTAAAACTCAGACCTGGAAGGACCGCTCTTACCAATGAGCTTTCCCCGCCCGCAGCAAATCAGCGACCAACGGCTACCGTCACCACCCGGTAGCCGCCTGTACGGCCACCTGGGCCGATGGATGGATGACTCGCTGGAACTATTGGAGGACGGTGCCCGGTTGGGCCCGCTTTTTCAGGTTCAGCTCTGGCGCTCGGCCATCGTGGGCTACACACCGGAGTGGAATCGGTTGATCCTCGGCGACGTGGAAGGTTTCCGGAGCAAGGGAAGCCTGAGCCAGCTGTCCCCTTATCTCTCGGCCGGCATCGTGGCCACGGACGCTCCGCTGCACCGACCCAGGCGCAAGATCTTGAACCCCCCGTTCCACCGAACCGTGGTGGTTCCCGCCTTTGCCGAAAAGTTCGAAGCAGTTGCCGCCTCGATGCTGCCAAACGGGGAATTTGAACTCAATCTGTGGTGCTCGCAGCTGATCCAAAAGTTTCTCAACGTGGCATTTTTCGGTGGCAGGTTCCCCGCCGAGGTATTACGAAAGTTCCTGGCGCCATTGCAACGGCCGATGCCATTTCCGCTGCTGCCAAGGCCATTTCGGATCCGCACCATGCAAAGCCACCTCGCTGCGGCGTTGATCGACCCGGCCGAGGGAAGTTTGGCAAGCCATTTCGCCACGATTGACGGCGGCGTCGAAGAACTGCGTGTCGCGATTGCAGCGGCCTACGACACCACCGCCCACACTTTGACCTTCGCCCTGTCGGAGTTGGCCAACCGCCCCGATTTGAATGATGGAACACACACGGCGAATGTGGTGAGTGAGGCGCTGCGACTCTACCCGGCAGGCTGGATAGGGAGCCGGGTCAGTGCCGCCGATCACGATTTCGAGGGCAGAACCATTCGGGCCGGACAGCTCGTTCTCTACAGTCCCTACCTGACGCACCGAAACTCGAGTGTGTGGGTTGATCCACTGGAGTTTCGACCGGAGAGATTCGACGATTCGCTACCGGCCTGGGGCTACATTCCGTACTCCGCCGGCGAACGGACCTGCCTGGGAGCTGCACTGGCAAATCTGATGTTGCAGACCGCTGTCGGCGCCTTCGCCGGATCCTCACTGAGCCGCGTGAGCGGAAACGCAAAACCGATAGGAGCACTGACGTTGACCCCCGGGGAAAAGGTCCGATTGCGCAGGACGAAGCGGTGAACGCAACGTATTTGCTGGTCCTGGCTGGTTGTCTGGTAGCCACGCTGCCGTTGGAACTGGTTTTTCTGGCCCGTGTCTACAAGCGGTTGCCATTGGCGTTGGCTGCCATCGCGCCGGTCGCCGTAGTTTTCATCGGCTGGGATTACCTGGCCGCGCACGCCGGGTGGTGGCACTTCGACAAGGATTTCGTCCTCGGACTGATGGTCGGCATCCTCCCGTTCGAGGAGCTGTTATTTTTTCTTGTCGTTCCGCTGTGTGCCATTCTCACCCTGGAAGGCGTACGGCACTTCAAGCCTGAATGGGCAACCGGTTCCAGGATCAGCACCACGGAATCCGGCGCTCGGAAGGGGGATCGCCGGTGATACCACTTATCTACACGTGGGCGTCCATCACCTCGGTGGTGGTGGCAGTGCTGGTCGACCGCTACGTACTCAAGACCCGGCTGCTGAGCACCAGGTTGTTCTGGGCCAGCTACGGGATCATTCTGTTCTTCCAGTTGATCGTCAACGGCATCCTGACCGGATTCGAGGTGGTCCAGTATGAACCCGCGGTGATCACCGGTCTGAGAATCGCTTACGCCCCGGTTGAGGATATCGGTTTCGGGTTTGGGCTGGTGTGTCTGACTCAGGCCGTCTGGGTCAAGTTGACACGTAGTCCTTCGGGCGCCGTCGGGACCGCAGCTCATCCCAACTCATCCGCCCCACCGCAGTAGCGGCCAGCCGCAGTCTACTGAGGCGGGAGACCCGAATCCGGCTATCGAAGATCTGGTAGTCCGAGTCTTCGATTCGTTCCAAAATTTTCGAGTAAAGGTCGAAAGCAGTTCGTACACAATGTCTTGCGCGGGGGGCCAGCATGGCAATGCCTGGCTCGGCCCGCCGGTAGATGCCGCGCGTTCTGTCTATTTCGAAAGCCAGTAACTGCCGGATGGGATCATCAACCACTCCCCTGATCAAGCTCTCCCGGTTGACCCCGAACCTGGCCAGCGACTCCTGCGGCAGATAGATCCGCCCCAGCCGGGCATCCTCGCCGACATCCCGGATGAAATTTGTCAGCTGGAATGCCACCCCCAGGTCTGCTGCGAACGGGGCGGCCTGTTCCACCGACGTCACCGTGCCCAGGATGGGGGTCACCATAAGACCGATCACGGCGGCACTGCCATGGACGTAACCCTGCAGATCTTCGAATGTCTCGTACTGCGTGGTGTGCAGATCCATCCGCATAGAGCCCAAGAAATCTTCAAACAGCTTGGGCGACAGGTGATACCGTGCCGCGGTGTCCAGTGCCGCTCGAGTGCTGGGCTCGGTGGGCGCGTCGGCGCTCATATCCGAGACGAACAGCCCGAGCTTTCTGGTTCGTTCTTCGACACCCACGGTCGGTGAGGGGTCATCGACAATATCGTCGGCTGTCCGGGCAAATCCGTACAGTGCGTGCACGGCGGGCCGGTCTCTGGCCGGCAGGAATCTGGTGGCGAGAAAGTAGGTGCGGCCGTGATCGGCGGCGAGGTCGCGACACAGCCCGTAATCAGCTCGTAGTTCGGGATCCAGGATGCCGGCCGCGTCCAGTTCGGCCGCCACCCGTTGACTCATGATGCAAGTCCGGTAACACGTTCGGCGGCCAGGCGTCCGGAGAGCAACACCATCGGCACGCCAACCCCCGGTTGCGTATTGGCGCCGCAGAACACCAGGTTCTCGATACCCGGATCCAGGGTCGGCCGTCGAAACGGTCCGGTTTGACGCAGACTGTGGGTGGCCGAGAACGGGGCACCGGCCGCCATTCCCATAGATCGCCAATCCTGCGGGGTGACCAGCCGTTCGACCTCAATCGAATCGGCGAATCCTGGCAGTCCGCGTGCCTGCATCTGCTCCAACATGTGGTCACGATAGCGTTCGCCGTAGGTGTTCCAGTCAATTTTCCGGCCGGCTATCAAATTGGGGCACGGAAATAGTGCGTAGTAGGAGTGTTTACCGGCGGGCGCCAAAGTGGGATCCGTTTGCGACGGATTGCTGATCAGGAAAGAAGGGTCTTTCATCACCTCGCCGCGGTGGATGATCTCGTCGAAGGTGCTGTCCCAGGCCTGCCCGAACTCAATGGTGTGGTGCAGCAGGTGGTCGTAATTTTTCGACGAACCGGCATGTAACAACACACAGGACGGTGAATAGTCCAGCCGTTTCACCGACGCGGGGGTGTACTCCGGATCAAGCAATTCCCGATAGACCATGGGGAGATCGACATTGGCCACCACCACATCGGCTGTCAATCGTTCGCCGTCGGTCAGTGTCACACCACTGGCCCGTCCGGCGTGCACCTCGATGTGGGCGGCAGTCGTGTTGTAGCGAAAGGTGACTCCGGCATCTGCCGCGGCCGCAGCCATCGCAGCAGGAAGAGCGTGCATGCCACCGCGCGGAAAGAACACCCCACGAACGCAGTCCATATAGGAGATGACGGCGTAGATCGCCAGCGCCTCCTGTGGTGCCATCCCCGCGTACATCGCCTGGAATGAGAATATCCGGCGCAGTCGGTCGTCGCGCAGATAGTCGTTCACCACCGGCGCCAATTTCCGGAGTCCGCCCATGGCAAGCAGTTTGACCGCCGATGGACCGATCAGTCCGGCTACACCATCGAGGTTTCGGTCGATAAATGTCGGGCGCTCGAGTTCATAGAGTTTCCGAAGGAACTCGACGAATCGCCGATATCCATCCACATCCTGCGGACCGCACTTGTCAGCAATCTCGCTGCACATCGCCTCGAAGTTGGTATGCACGTCCAAGGTGGTTCCATCGGCAAATCTGGCGCGGTACCCCGGATCCACCGGAATCAACTCCAACCAATCCGCCATATTCTCGCCAACACAATTGAAGGCATCCTCGATCAACTCCGGCATGGTCAATACCGTCGGCCCGGTGTCGAAGGAGTATCCGCCAAGTTCCAACCGACCGGCTTTACCGCCGGGCAGAGCTTCACGCTCGATCACCGTTACTCGGCG
>JBBSRY010000111.1:0-6836 GCA_038242595.1 Mycobacteriales bacterium | reverse complement strand
TGGTTCACCGACCTCGAGTCCTGCCTCGCGGGTACCGGCGTCGCGCGCGCGGGTGTCCAGGACGTGCCAGGTGCGCATGACCCCGTCACCGTCGCGGGCCGTCACCAACCGTGACCAGGCCGGGTCGATCCCTGGAAAGTCGTGGCCCGCGACGCGCTGCGCAGCGTGCAACGTAGCGGGAGAACCCAGTCTCACCAGGCAATCTCCGCATAAGAGGTATTCAGACCCGATCCGATACCCAGAAGCAGGACCCGCTCGCCGGGGTGCAGCGAATCGACGTGGCTGGCGAGCGTGAACGGCACTGCCGCCGGGCCCATGTTGCCGAAGGTGGGCAGCGTCAAGGGGAAGCGTTCCACATCCACGCCCAGGACGGAGCAGAGCGCCCGGATGTGGACCACTGAAGTCTGATGGGCGATAAACGTGTCAATACCGGCCCAGTCGAATTCCTGCTGAGCGTCTGTCCAGGTCTCAACCGCGAGCTTGAGGCCCGCCTCGAAGAGACGCTTCGTATCGGTCCGCATCCGGTCGAGGTCACCGACGCACAGATCGTGGTGTTCCGTGCCGGCGCGGCTGACTCCCCCAATGACGCGGTGCCCCTCGGGGTGGCGGTCGGCGCGGCCGAGCACCATCGCGGCGGAACCAGATCCAAGGGTCAGGGTGGCGAACTGGGCACGTAGGTCGTCGGCGGTGGCGTCGTCGCCGGCCAGCCGGTCCAGGGTCACCTCCTGCGTGTGACGAGAACCTTCGGCGTCCACGATCAGCGCATAGTCGACCTGGCCAGAATCGATCATCGTGCCGGCGAGCTGCATCGCGTTGACGAACCCGAGGCAGGCGTTGGCCAGGTCGAAGTTGAGGCAGCTGGTCGGCAGATTGAGTTGGTGGTGCACCGCGACGGCGGACGACGGCTCGAGGTAGGCCCGAGACACCGAACTGTTGATCATCACGCCGATCTGCGATGGGTTGATGCCGGCTTCGGCGAGCGCCTTCGCCCCGGCCATGGCGGCCGCGTCGGCAAAGCTCACGTCCTGCGGCCACCAACGACGTTCGCGCACACCGGCCAGCTCCTCGAGCATCCCGGACCGCATGCCCGTACGGGCGTAAGTCTGACCGAGTCGGTCGTCGAAAGACGCGGAGGTAGCCACGATCGGCGCCTCCACGGCACATACCGACAGGATCGACACGTTCTCGTGCCGATAGGTCGCATTACCACTCATGGGGTCTCCTGCTATCCAAAGTCTCAGTCGCTTGACTGACCAAACTCTCAGTCGCTCGGCAAACAATGCCCACTCTTTCAGGTGGACACACATCGACCAGCGTACGGAATCACGCGATGCGTTGAACACTTCTGGTCGTGGCGCCGGCCGGCCGGGTCGATCTCTTCGTGAGTGACACCGATAATGAGCCGGGCTGATCACGCCGGCGGCACCGTAGATTGTGCGATGTGGAGCCCAGACCAGGACGGCAGCAGAACTCTTTCGGCCGTGGGCTCGATGTCTTGATCGCGATCGCCCGCAGCGGGCAAGCCACCGTCGCCGAAGTCGCAGCCGAGTTAGAAATTCCCCAGAGCACGGTCTATCGATACATCAGATCGTTGCGGGACTACGCCCTCATCGAGGAGTCCGGCGGGGTCTATCTGCCGGGTTGGCGCCTGATGGATCTGGGCGGCCAACATCTCACGCACACTCGGTTGGTGGAGGTGGGCACTTCCTATCTGCAGGATCTGACGGATCAGACATCAGAAACATCGGTGCTCGCGGTGCGGGCCGGATCGCACGCTATCTGCCTGCGGCAGGTGATCAGCCCGCACCAAGCTCGATATGTGTTCCGCGCAAATGAACTTCTTCCCCTCCACGCCGGCGCGGGGCAACGGATGCTGCTGGCCTACGCACCCAACCCCATCGTGGCCCTGGTGCTGGAACGGATGACATCCTATTCGCCGAGCACTCCAGGCAAGGAGTCGCTCGTCAAGCTGCTCGAACAATCACGAAAAAACGGTTACACCATCTCCCGCGGTGAGTTTCAGCCCGGAGCCGTTGCCGTCTCTGTTCCGGTTATTGTCGACGGCGAGTTGGCCTGCACTTTGACTCTGGCCGGCCCAGCAGCTCGGTGCTCATCAGATCAATGGGTCCGGCGCAGTCTCAACCTGCTCACATCAACGGCAGCTGACCTGGCCCCCCACCTCTCACAAAGGTGATTCGGCAATCGAACCCGATTTTCGCGGCCTGACCGCAAACGCGTTGGGCCAGAGCGGTTCTGTGCTTCTACAGGTCCAGGCAGATTCGAGCGCCGAAGCACCGGGACACGCACGGCATCATCATTTCGCCGCCGGCTCTTTCCTCATCACTGAGCACCTGGTCGCGATGATCGGGAATCCCGCTGATCACGGCGGTTTCACACGTCCCGCACACCCCCTCCTGACACGAACTCAGCAACGGAACCCCTTCGCGCTCGAGAGCTTCCAGAATTGTTTCGGTAGCTCCGACCAGAACCTGCATGCCGTCGGCGAGTTCGACGACGAACTCACTGTCACCGGCTCTTGGCCCGGTGTCCTCGCCGGCGGTAAACCTTTCGAGGATCAGGCGACACCCGTCTCGCGCGGCGGCATATCCCTCCAGCGCCGCCAGCAAACCGGGCGGACCACACGCATAGATGTCAGACGCGCGGCCACCGAGGTCATCCAGCGCCTGACCGAGATCGATGATGCCATCGACACTGTCGTAGTGATGATGAATCCGACCGCCGTAGCCGGCAAGTTCGGAGACGAAGGCCGTCGACTCCGGCGCTCTGCTCAGATATAACAACTCCCAGTCCGCATCAGCAGCCTGCGCCTCGATTGCCATCGACAGGATGGGGGTGATGCCGATTCCACCGGCCACGAAGATGACCGGGTTGCCGCGCAGCTTGAACGGAAACGTGTTGCGGGGCTTGGACACGGCAATCTCATCACCCACGCTGAGCACCTGGTGGACGTGTTTGCTGCCGCCGCGTCCATCCACTTCCTCCAGTACGCCCAGCCGCCACCGGCCCGACGTTGGGGCAAGTGAGAGAGAGTACTGACGGACAAGCCCGGTCCGCAGGTGCACATCCAGATGCGAGCCCGACTCCCACCGGGGAAGTTCATCACCGTGAACGGGCTCCAACTCCATGGTGACAATTCGGTCGGCGACTCGATCCAGCAGCGCAACCCGCATCATCAGCGTCTCGAATACGGTGGCGCTCACGCCGATGCCCGATTCGATACCGCGCCGGCCACTGCGGCCACAACATCGCCATCGTGAACGAGTTCGGTGGCCCGGCGAACCCACGGGTACAGCACCACATCTTGCTTCAGGTGTGACAGAGCCCGACCATCCTGCGCGTTGGTTCCCCGGACCAACGCACGGACAGCGCCGGCCGCGCTGGAGAGTCCGTCCACTGTGACTTCCTCCTGCAGGATCCGCAGATCAAGGGCCTGGGTGGCCATCAGAAGCTCGATACCAACAACGACTTCAATGTTGGTCACGATTTGTCGTGCGTGTCGGCCGGCGTTGTTGGCCATCGACACGTGATCCTCCTGATTGGCGCAGGTGGGAATGGAATCTACGGAGTCCGGGTGCGCCAGGGTTTTACAGTCCGATACCAGCGCTGCGCTCAGATACTGGGGCAGCATGTATCCGCAGTCCATCCCCACCTGCTCGCTGGCAATGAGCATGTCGGGCAGGCCGCGGTTGAGGGTGCCGTCATCGAGACGAAAAATTCGGCGTTCGGTGATGTTTCCGATCTCGGTCACGACGATGGACAGGAAGTCGGCCGCGAAAGCCAGGTACTCGGCGTGAAAGTTGCCGCCGGAAACGGCTTTGAGCTGCCGTGGTAGGCCCGGGAAGATCAGCGGATTGTCGGTGGCCGCGTTCATCTCGTTCTCGACGATGCCGTGCACAAAACCGAGAGTGTCCTTGACCGGTCCGAGAACCTGCGGCACACAGCGCAGTGAGTACGCATCCTGCGGCGGCAGCTTGGTGGGGTTGGTGTTGCGGTCACCGTCGAGAAGCTCAGCATCGCTGAGCAATTCGCGCAATCTGGCGGCCACCTCGATCTGACCCCGCTGTCCCCTGGCCTCGAGGAGCTCGGCGATGAAGGCATCACCGAATCCTTTGAGAGCCTCGATCGACATTGCTGCGGTGATTTGAGTGGTGGCCAAAAGGTTCTCGGCATCGAACAGGGCCAGAGCGACCTGCGCGCAGGAAAATGATGTGCCATTGAGCAGTGCCAGACCATCTTTTGCACCCAGCGCGATGCGCTCGATCTTCGCCGCGTTCATGGCCTCGACACCACTGACGATCTTGCCGTCCAGCCAGGCCTCACCTGAGTCCTGGGGGTTATCCGGGCCGGTGCGCGGTTTGGACATCACGATCGCGACATGCGCCAGTGGGATGAGATCGCCTGAGGCGCCCAGGGAGCCGTACTCGGGAACCGCTGGATACACACCGGCATTGAGCATGTCGACCAGGATCTGCACCAACTCCAGGCGAACACCGGAGTGTCCGCACAGAAGGCTGGTGGCCCTGATGAGCATGGTCGCGCGGACAACTTCTTCATCGACGTACCGTCCGACGCCGACCGTGTTGGACAGCACGAGCCGCCGGGAGAGTTCGGCAGCGTCGTCCGGATTGGCGAATGCCTGCCGGCCGGCCAGCGAGCCGAATCCGGTGTTCACCGAGTAGATCGGGTCCTGCAGACCCTCGGCATTTCCGGCCACCACGGACTTGAGCCATTCTCTGCTTGGTACCAGCTTGCCCGCTGCCTCCGGGGCAATCTGCACCTGCGCTCGGTGGCGCGCAACGGCGAGGAGATCATCGAGCGTGAGGGATGTACGGCCAATGGAGATCACAGTCACCTGAGAATCAACAGTTTCCGAGCTAGCTTCAGTGTCCGTCATAGCGACTATGGTGCTGATCGCTGCGGTCACATTCAATCCGCATTCTCATCCAATGAGAAGCGCGATTGCCCGCTTCCCCGGCCAAACCTTAGCGTTCAGGTCATTCCAACCGCTCGGAGGCGCCAGATGTCTACAGATCTCACCTACGGACTGCCGATCGTCCACGACGATCCCTATTCAGATGAGAACCTGACAGACCCGTACCCGATGTTCCAAAGAATGCGGGACGCCGGGCCTGCCGTATGGCTGGACAAGTACAACGTCCCTGCCTTCACCCGCTTCGATGCGGTACGCGAGATTCTCGTTGACCACGAGACTTTCATTTCTGGCGCCGGGGTAGGACCACGCAACTACCACCATCAGCCACCGTGGCGTAAACCAGGAATCCTTGACTCGGACCCACCGATGCATACGCCGTTGCGGGCCGTGATGGCTGATGTGATCAGTCCGAAAAATCTACGGAGCCTGCGGCAGGGTTTCCAAGAGTTCGCCACCCCACTGGTCGACCGAATCCTCGATGAGCGCGAATTCGACGGTGTGACGGACTTCGCAGAGCTTTTTCCACTCCGCGTGTTCGGTGACGCGGTCGGGATTCCGCGGGAAGGCCGGCAGGACAACCTGCTGTCCCACGGCGCCATGAATTTTTCCCAGTTCGGCCCGGAGGATGCTCGCTACGAGCAATTCATGCAGGCCGGTGAGCACACCATTGACTGGGTCGCCACCAACTGTGCCCGAGAAAATTTGAGTTCCGATGGACTTGGCTCGAAGATCTGGGCACACGCTGACGCCGGCGCCATTGAACCGCAGGATGCTGCCGTTCTGGTCCGCGCACTGTTGTCGGCAGGCCTGGATACCACTGTTATCTCGATCGGCAACACGCTCGGGTGCCTGGCGACGCATTCGGAGCAATGGCAGAAGGTGCGCGAGAAACCGCGGTTGTCCCGCTTTGCCATTGATGAGGCGCTCCGACTGGAGGCCCCGTTCCAGTCCTTCTTCCGGACCACTTCTCGTGACGTCGAGTTCCATGGTGTTGCGCTGCCTGCAGACAGCAAACTGATCGTGTTCCCGGGTGCTGCCAACCGCGACGACCGGCGATGGGGCGAGGATGCCAATGACTATCTGGTAGAGCGCCAAACAAGTGGACACCTCACTTTTGGGATGGGAATCCACCAGTGCGTCGGGCAACCCATTTCCCGACTGGAGATGGAGGTTCTCTACGGTGAGCTCGTCAAAAGAACCGCCTCCATCGAACTGGTGGGAGAACCCGTCCGGTTCCTGCACAACACACTGCGAGGGTGGAGTTCACTACCACTCAGGGTAGTTCCGGCGTAACGGCAACTATGAACCCGGCGTCGAGTCCCAATGACCTTCGACAGCAGTCGATGTGGCGATTTCGGATTTCGCACCGACTGTCGGTTGGATAGCTCATAATCACCCCCTTCTGCCACTCATTGACTTCACCGATCAGCGCACTTAGTTGAGAGGAAGCGAGTCCTTGGAAATCGGTGCTCGTTCCGTTTCGACGCTAATCAAGGCGGCCGACGCCGAGCCCCGGACGTCCGGCCGCGACGGGTGAAGGAGACGAGAGTCATGAGAGAACTCCGCACGTTCCCCAGCAGCGCCGAGCGCAGCCGCGTTGCGCAAATGAACGAGGTTCCAGAGTCTGGTCTCGGCGACAAACCCACGCTCGTAGTGGGGGTCGACGGTTCGGCGGCTTCCATTGATGCATTGCGGTGGGCGGTGAAATATGCCGAACAGACCGGCGCCCTGGTCGAAGCCGTCACCAGCTGGGAGATCCCGGCCTCGGTCGGGATAGAGTTCGGTAAATACGACTGCGATTGGGAAGGCAACGCCAGGTCCGCTTTGGACACCGCGATAGGTGAAGCTCTCGGCGACCGTGCGGACGGCATCATGTTGACAG
>JBBSRY010000110.1:0-6920 GCA_038242595.1 Mycobacteriales bacterium | reverse complement strand
TTGAACTGCGGCGGCACTCGGTACCGCCATCAGCGCGCCGGTTACGCCGAGTAATGCGCCACCGATCACGATGGCCACCACCACCGCGCCGGTGGAGATGTTCACCGCGCGTTTCATCACCCTTGGATAGAGCCAGTACGCCTCGAACAGGTGCTGGCACAGGTAGAAGATGGCCGCGATGATGCCGATCGTCAGACTCTGGGTGAAGCCGATCAGCATCATCGACACACCGACGACGATCGGTCCGACCACCGGCACGAAATCTAACACCGCGGCGCCGAGCGCAATCGCCCACGGGTAGGGCATGCCCACCACCGAGGCGAAGATACCGGCCACCAGTCCGGCCTGGATGGCGATCAGAGTTGCGCCCCCCAGGTATCCACCCATCTGCTTGAGGATGACGTCCCCGAGTTCGCTGACGCGGCTGCGCTTGGAGGCCGGCGCCAGTTTGGAGGCGGCCTTCTTGATGGCCGGGAAGCCGGAGAGGAAATACAGCGTCAGGATCAGGATGACAAAGATGTCGAAAAACACCCCAGCGACGGTGACACCGGCCGAAACGATGCCGTTCGCGGCGCCCGGCGCCAGGTTTTGCAGGAAGTCGGAGTTTTCCACCTGTTGCAGCAACCCGAACTTGGCATCCAGATTCTTGATGGTTTCGTTGTCCTGCAAATCCGCGATGAGGGTCGGGATCGAGACGATGAAGGAGGAGACCTCGTTGATGATCGGCGGAATGATGGCATAAATCGCCCCGCCGAGGACCGCCAGCAATGTCAGCATCACGGCCGCCACCGACCAAGCGCGTCTCATCCCCCGACGCATCAGGAAGGCAACCGCCGGTTCCAGACCGATGGCCAGCAGACCAGCGATGCCGATCACGATCAACGTGCTGCGCAGGGTGTCCAGCGAGAGAAAGGTGACGTAGGCCAGCAGCACTCCGAGGCCGCCGAAAAAGCCAAATTTGAACGGCGAGAAGTGGGTGGCCCGATTCGCCGTGACGGCCGACTGGATCGCGTTATTGGACTGCGCGTTGGCCAATTTGACCTGCTCGACAGCGGCCGCGTCGGCGTCGTCAGAGCTCGAAGGGGAATTAAGCCTGACCTCGGGCTTAGGATGACGAGGTTGGAAACCGGCCTTCGCACCCAGATTCCCAATTTTGCCGACTGGACCGAGCTTCGGTCCGCCGCCGGCTGCCAGTTTCACTTTCGAGGATTTGGCTGACGCCGCTGTCGTTGACGCCGCTGTGGCCGCTGTCGGTGTGGCCGCCGGCTTTCGCGGTTTGATCAGCGACTTCCGTGCCGCTTGACCGCTGGCACCGGAGTCACTCACGTTGGTTCCGCAGCGACCAAGAGGTCATTGAATTCCGGATGCTCAGCGAGGTAATCGACGACATACGGGCACACCGGACGTACCGTAACGCCGGCTTCTCGAGCGCCGCTAAGGGCGGCGTTCACCACTTTTGCCGCCAGGCCCTCGCCGCGGGCGATGGGTTCGGTCCAGGTATGGGTGAAAACCCAGACGCCGTCGCGCGGCACGTACTCAACATGAGCAAGCTCTACCCCCTCGCGGGTGAGCTCAAAACGACGCAGCCCCGGCAGGTGTTCGATCTGTATCTGGGGAATGTTGTCGCCCATTGTGCTGTGCTCCTGATCCGTCTGCTGTATCTGCACCTCTCGCGGCCGCACCGCGCAGATGGCGCAACTCACCATCTCGATGTTTCCACAGTCTGGCAACCTGCCTGATCACCGGTCACGCGAATATCGCCGACCGTCACCCACCGGCCCCGGACCTGGATCCACCCGCCCCGACTCGATCATGGTAATAAGTGCCCGCTACTGCCGATAAAATCCGATTTGGCTACCTGCGAGGCGCGCGGGTGCGAACACAGGAGATCTCATGTACCGACTTCGCCCATCGTCCAAAGTCCTGGCCCTTGGCGTTGCTGCCATCACCGCCGTGCTGACTCTGGCGGCCTGCGGCTCCTCCGATGAGGCCACAGATTCGGTCGCGGTGACCGCAGCAGAATCCAGTGCAGTGGAATCCAGTCAAGTGGAATCCAGTGAAGTGGAATCCAGTGCGGAAGCGACGTCCGGGTCCAACACGGGTTCCTCCGAAACCGGTTCCTCCGAAGCGGCCGGCGATCTGACTGATTGCACCCCGGATACCCTCACCACCTTCAGCGGCACCGGCCTGACCGTGGCCACCAGCGAACCAGTGTTCGAGCCGTGGATGGTGGATAACGATCCGACCAACGGCAAGGGCTACGAATCTGCCGTTGCCTATGCCGTTGCCGAGAAGCTCGGTTACACCAAGGACCAGGTCAACTGGGTACGGGTGAGCTTCGAGGCGGCCATTGCGCCGACGCCGAAGGAATTCGACTTCGATATCAACCAGTTCTCAATCACCCCGGAACGTCAAGCGGTGCTGGACTTCTCGACCGGTTACTACGACGTGACGCAGACCCTGATCACCGTCAAGGGAAGCCCGATCGAGAAAATCACCGATCTGGCCGGTCTGAAGGATGCCAAGTTGGGCGCCATGTTGGGCACCACCAGCCTGGCCTCGATCAATGCCAGCATCGAACCGACCACCGCTCCGGCCGTCTTCGATGACAACATTGCAGCCGCCGGTGCGCTGCAGAATGGCCAGATCGATGGCTTGGTCATCGATCTGCCGACCGCCTTCTATATGACCGGTGCACAGCTGACCGACGGCATGATCATCGGCCAACTACCGGCCACCGGCGAAGACCTGGAACAGCTCGGCCTGCTGCTGGACAAGGATTCGCCGTTGACCCCATGTGTCAGTGCGGCCGTTGACAGCCTGCGCGCGGACGGCACGCTGGACGCCCTGGCACAAGAGTGGATCGCTGCCAGCGGCGCTCCCGAACTCAAGTAGCACCTGCCTCCCGATGAGCACCTCTTTGTCCAAGGGCACGCCCGGGAATCCAGAGACACCCGATCTCTGGACTCCCTCGCAGCTCCAGCTCGATCGCACTGCCTACCGACAATCTCGGACCATTCGCAGTATTGCCATTGCGGTGATTTCTACTGTGGTCCTGGTCGGTCTTGCGCTGTGGGGCATTCTGGGTTCAGCGGGCTGGCCGCGGTTCCAGAAGGCCTTCCTCGACCTGTCCTACGGCAAAGAGGTGTTCTTGGACATCCTGGGCGGGCTGTGGCTCAACATCCGCCTGATGCTGGTGTGCGGTATTTGCATCATCGTGTTGGCCATGCTGGTGGCGGTGGTTCGGACTTTGCGCGGCCCGGTGTTCTTCCCGTTACGTGCGCTGGCCACCGCCTACACCGACCTCTTCCGCGGGGTCCCGTTGATCCTGGTGCTGTTGCTCTTGGGCTTCGGTGTGCCCAGTCTACGAATCGACTGGCTGCCACGGGATCCGCTGATCTGGGGCTGTATTTCGCTGATTCTGGTGTACGGGGCGTACGTATCGGAGGTGTTCCGGGCCGGCATCGAATCGGTGCACCCCTCGCAGCGGGCCGCCGCCCGCTCGCTCGGGCTCTCCCACGGCAAGATGATGCGACATGTGGTGGTGCCACAGGCGATTCGCCGGGTGATGCCGCCGCTGCTCAATGACATGGTCGCGTTACAGAAGGACACCGGTTTGCTCTACGTGCTCGGTGCGGTGGCCTACGACGCCATCCTGCGGGCCAAGATCGAGACCGCTCAAACCTTCAACTACACCCCGTATGTGGTGGCCGGTCTCCTGTTCGTGCTGCTGACCATTCCGTTGACCAGATTCACCGACTGGATTGCTCGGCGACAGGGCTGGGTCGGGGGTGGGTTGGTATGAGTTTGCTCGAGATCTCCGGGCTGCGTAAGTCGTTCGGCCCCAATGTTGTGCTGAACGACTTCAACCTCAATGTTGATGCACATCAGTGCGTGACGTTGATCGGCGCCTCCGGGTCCGGCAAGTCAACCCTGCTGCGCTGTATCAACCTGCTGGAGGTGGTGGAGGACGGCCAGATCGTCTTGGACGGCACCGATATCACCGACCCACGGGTAAATGCAGATGAAATCCGCTCCCGGGTCGGGATCGTCTTTCAGGCTTTCAATCTGTTCCCGCATATGTCTGTGCTGGACAACATCACGCTGGCCCCGCGCCGGGTGCGTGGGGTCTCCAAAGACGCCGCCGAAGCTGACGCGCTCGCCATGCTGGACCGAGTGGGGCTGCGCGCCAAGGCTTCGGCCCGACCGGATTCGCTTTCCGGCGGCCAGCAGCAGCGGGTGGCCATCGCCCGCGCGTTGGTCAACAAACCGCTGCTGATGCTCTTTGACGAGGTCACCTCAGCACTGGATCCGGAGTTGGTCGGCGAGGTGTTGGCGATGATGAAGGACCTGAAATCCGAAGGAATGACGATGGTGATCGCCACCCACGAGATGGGTTTCGCCAAGCAGGTTTCCGATTCAGTTGTCTTCCTGGCCGACGGTTCGGTGGCCGAGACCGGCCCGCCGGAGCAGGTGCTGGCCGATCCGATCGATCCGCGAACCCAACACTTCCTCCGTCGGATCATCGAGGCGGGACGCCTCTAAATGTCCAGCGGCGGGACGCCTCTAAATTCTGCTGTCCGTGATCACCATCATGATGATCGCAGCGCCCCGGGCTCGGACCGCCTCGGCGATGCCCGGATCAGCAGGTTCAGGGCGAGGGAATCGTCGTGCAGCAGGTTCTTCAGGGTGGCGACGATGGCGAATGGCGAAGCATCAATCAAATGGCGATAGCTGGGTGTGACGGCAGTCCCCTCTTTCGCGCGCGATTTGCGAATCGATGGTGGGTTCAGGCCGATCAACGTTGCCAAGTCGGCTGGCTATAAGGCGATACCAACAATGTCTTTCACAAGTTGGCCCCAACGGCGTAATAAGAATGTGCCACTTGTGAGCCGTGTTGACCGCCACATCGAAAACATGCCAGACTGTGCGTGGTCACCAGTTCTTGTGTTCGTTTGAACACGGCGGTAAGGCGCAAGCTTTGCAGTCGTGGGATCCTCTAGATCGCAGTATCCAGAGACGTCGGATTCGTAGACAGACCCGGACTTTCGTAATTCGCGAGAGTTCGATGGATACATCGCCAGAGGAGAAATCATGGCAAACGGAACCGTCAAGTGGTTCAACGCTGAAAAGGGCTTCGGCTTCATTACCCCGGAAGATTCGGGTGCGGACGTCTTCGTTCACTACTCCGAAATTCAGTCCGGTGGATACCGCAGCCTGGAAGAAAACCAGCGCGTGACCTACACCGTCACCCAGGGCCCGCAGGGCCCGCAGGCGACCGGTGTCACCGTCATCTGATTGAGCCACAAGCTCAATAACAACTGGGCGGCTACCTCTTCACGAGGTAGCCGCCCTTTTGTCTGTCCAGTTCTGATCGACGGCTGATCAAGCGTGCGAGTCAACGCTTTTCTCCGGCACCTCACCACCGGCCGGCCGGTACTGCGTCTCTTGACAGCAAAGACCGGCCGGAGTGTAATCGGTCGTTGCAGGGACTCTGGCCCCCTGCGGCGTCGGCCATTTCGTGCCGCACACCATCACACTCTCCAATTCCGTCAACCAGCGCATCGCCTCGCATCATGCAGAACTAGCGAAGGATTGTCCGCCATGAACTGTTACGACTGCGCACTCAATGGCAACACCACCCCTGCGGTGGCCGTGTGCAACGACTGCGGCGCCGGTATCTGCCTCGACTGCGTCCGCGTGGAGCAGACCGATCACACCCACTCCTCCTCACCCGGGGTGCCCACCCCGCATCGCACTCGCACCCTGACCTGCGCAAGCTGTGATTTGGTGATGCACAACGCCTCATGACCTGCGCCGGCGAAAGCTGACCGGGAGCATGAATTTACCGACACATTCCCGGCAGTGGCGAGCCGGGCCGGCCCAATGTCGAGGTAATTCTGTACGCGACTAAAACCGGTGTCTTGGTGGACATGGCTGCCGATCATTCATTGATGACCGGCAGAAACTTTGATGCCGGAACCGCTTCCAGCGCGTCGGGGCGGTGCGAGTAGGCTTAAAAATGGCTACTCAGCCAGCCTGATCTCGCGATTCTGCTCAGCGGCCCTCGCGACGAGCCTTAGCTCACAATCAGGCAGATCTGGCGGCCAGAAGCCACGCTCGTCCCTGAGCGAACCGTTCGGCCGGGCCGCACCGCTCACACCACCGGTCCGCACTCGCGGACCCGAATACGCACATGGGGAGCCAGTAATCATGACAAGTAGCGAACATTCCGTCCTGTACACCCTGGGCGACCGCGGCCAGACGGTCGAGGCGTCAGCAAATGATGTCCGGGGCCGCCAGGTCAAGGACAACGACGGCGAAAGCATCGGCAAGGTCGCTGAGCTCATCGTCGACGACCGAGAGAAAAAGGTTCGATTCCTGCTGGTCGAACACGGTGGATTCCTCGGCTTTGGTGAGAAGAAAACTTTGATACCGGTCGACACTGTCATCAATGTCACCGACGACGAGGTTGTTGTCGACCAATCGAGCGAACGGATAGCAACGGCGCCTGGCTATGACCCGGATCTGATGGACGATCAGACCTATCACTCCAGCATCTACGGGTACTACGGATACTCGCCGTTCTGGGGACCGGGCTACGTCTACCCACCCATGGGTCTTGGGATGTTCCCGGCGGCGCCGCCGGTACGGGACTGACATTGTCAGACCCCGACCCGTCAACCGCGACGTTGGGCTTACCGGCCGGGACGCGCGCCTGTCTGTTCGATCTGGACGGAGTGCTCACGGACACCGCGCACCTTCACGCGGCGGCGTGGAAACAGATGTTCGACGCCTACCTGAGGACACGAGCCAAGCAAACCGACACAGCTTTCATGCCCTTCGATGCCGAGTCCGACTATGACACCTATGTCGATGGCAAACGCCGAGCTGACGGCACTCGCTCATTTCTGCAGTCA
>JBBSRY010000109.1:0-6921 GCA_038242595.1 Mycobacteriales bacterium | reverse complement strand
TTCGGCTTCGAACAGCGTTTCGTCAATCATTTCTCGATCATCTCTTCTCTTCCACTACTCGGCTGTACTTCTGCGGCAAACAACGACGGTGAACAACTTACGGTGTCGACACCAGGGTGCCGATGGACTCACCGGCGACAGCGCGGGCGATGTTGCCCTCGGTCAGCAGGTTGAAAACGATGATCGGCATCCGATTGTCCATACACAGGGTAAAGGCGGTCGCATCGGCTACCTTCAACCCCCGCTCGACCACCTCTCGGTGAGTGATTTCGGAGAACATCTTGGCATCGACGTTGATCCGCGGATCCGAGTCGAAAACCCCATCCACCGCCTTGGCCATCAGCACAGCTTCGGCGTCAATTTCCAACGCGCGTTGGGCTGCGGTGGTGTCGGTGGAGAAGTACGGCATCCCCATACCGGCGCCGAAGATGACCACGCGCCCTTTTTCCAGGTGTCGAGCAGCCCGGCGGGGAATGTACGGTTCGGCGACCTGCCCCATGGTGATGGCGGTCTGCACGCGGGTGTCGATGTGGTGTTCGCGTTCCAAGAAGTCCTGTAGCGCAAGACAATTCATCACGGTACCGAGCATGCCCATGTAGTCCGAGCGGGCCCGGTCCATGCCGCGTTGCTGTAGTTCGGCGCCACGAAAGAAGTTGCCACCGCCGATCACGACCGCAACCTCTGTTCCGGCTTTGACCACTTCGGCGATTTGTCGAGCAACGGTGGAGACAACGACCGGGTCGACGCCGACCTCGCCGCCGCCGAACATTTCACCGCCAAGTTTGAGCATCACTCGTTTGAACGGCTTGCGGACACTTGCTACTGCGGACGTGGATGACGCGGGAGCAGACACTTGAAACCCTTACTGACAAGTCAAGGCCGGTACCGCTGGGTGAGTTCTTCTCCCCGCGGCACCGGCCTTGATGTATTAGGCCTGGCCGACCTCGAACCGCGAGAACGCGGTCACGGTGACGCCAGCTTCTTCGAGCAACTTGCCAACGGTCTTCTTGGAATCCAGTACGGAGGACTGCTCCAGCAGCACCGAATCCTTGTAGAAACCGTTGACCCGACCTTCGACGATCTTGGGCAGAGCCGCTTCCGGCTTGCCCTCTTCGCGGGCGGTCGCTTCGGCAATGCGCTTCTCGGACTCGACAACCTCAGCCGGAATCTCGTCCCGGGTGACGTACTTGGCCTTGAGCGAGGCGATCTGCAGGGCGGCAGACTTGGCAGCGGCCGCTGCTTGCGAGCCGTCGCCGTTGAAGGAGACCAGCACACCGATCGCCGGCGGCAGATCGGCTGAGCGCTTGTGCAGGTAGACGGAGGTTTCACCGTCGTACTTGACAACGCGGTTGAGCACCAGCTTCTCGCCCAAGCGGGCCGAGGCATTGGTTATCAGTTCGGCAACCGTCGAACCGTCGAGTTCGGTGGCCAGCACCGACTCGACGGTGCCCTCAGGGGCAATAGCGGCGGCTTCGGCGATCTTGGACGCCAAATCCTGGAAATCAGCGTTCTTGGCGACAAAATCGGTCTCGGAATTGAGCTCGATCAAGGCATTGCCATTCGCGGCGACCATTCCTTCGGCAGTGGTGCGCTCGCTGCGCTTGCCGACATCCTTGGCGCCCTTGATGCGCAAGATCTCGATGGCCTTGTCGAAGTCACCTTCGGTTTCTTCCAAGGCCTTCTTGCAGTCCATGAACCCGGAGCCGGTGAGCTCGCGGAGCCGCTTGACGTCAGCGGTGGTGTAGTTCGCCATATTTGGCGTACCTCACTTCTCGTTTATCGGATGTATGAGTGGGTGTGATCAGGAGTTGACGGCGTCGCCGGCGGCAGTCTGCGCGGCGATATCGGCAACAGCAGCCTGAACCTCATCGGTGCGGCCATCGAGGGAAACTTCCTCGACGACAACCTCGGAGCCGACACCGGTTTCGGCGGCAACAGCGGCGACAGCAGCTTCGGCAACCGGGGCTTCGGTTCCGGCAGCGAGCAATTCGCGCTCCCACTCGGCCAGCGGCTCTTCTGCGGGGGTGGCCCCGCCGGCGCCGGAACGGGCCAACAGGCCCTCGGCAACAGCGTCGGCAACGACGCGGGTCAGCACGGCGGCACTGCGGATGGCGTCATCGTTACCCGGAATCGGGAAGTCGACTTCATCGGGATCGCAGTTGGTGTCCAGGACGGCCACGATCGGGATGTTGAGCTTGCGGGCTTCGCCAACTGCGATGTGCTCCTTCTTGGTGTCGACGATCCAGACCACGGAAGGAACCTTGGCCATATCGCGGACGCCACCGAGGGTCTTGGCAAGCTTGATCTGCTCGCGGCTCATCAGCAGCAGTTCCTTCTTGGTGCGGCCGACGGTATCGCCGGACAGCTCCATGGCTTCCAAATCCTTGAGGCGCAGCAGACGCTTGTGCACGGTCTGGAAGTTGGTGAGCATGCCACCGAGCCAGCGCTGGTTGACGTACGGCATGGAAACGCGGGTTGCCTGCTCGGCGATCGCTTCCTGGGCCTGGCGCTTGGTGCCGATGAACATCACGGTGCCACCGTGGGCAACGGTTTCCTTGACGAACTCGTAGGCCTGGTCGATGTAGGTCAAGGTCTGCTGGAGGTCAATGATGTAGATGCCATTGCGCTCGGTGAAGATGAATCGCTTCATCTTCGGGTTCCAGCGCCGGGTCTGGTGTCCGAAGTGGACACCCGCGTCCAGCAACTGGCGCATTGTGACGACAGCCATGCGGAGTTCCTTAATACGGGGCCGCCTGAAAAATCAAGCCGCAGTTCGGTTGTCGCTTTCTCTCCGGTGGAGGAAAGCCCTGACGCCCTCGATGCGCACCTCCCCCGAAAGGGACCGTGCTGCGCCGCGGCGGCCATGTATCCGGCACAATTTCTCCGGGACCGCAGAAGGGCGTGCGAATTCGGCCCGTGTAAACACCGGCCGTTGGTCAATGTTACGCCAGCGCGGCGGTGAAACGTGAATCGTCCGTTCGGCCGCGTTGCCCGGTCCACCGATCGGGATTGGGTACCTATTAGGCTGCCCGCATGTCCACCCGCGAGATCATTGTGCACATCATCATCTCCACCCTGGTGGCACTGATGATGTTCGTCGGGATGATCTGGGCCGAAGGCGGCCTGATCACCACCCTCGCTGCTGTCATCGCCGCCATTGCCGTGATCGGCGTGGTCATCAATATTCGCAAGTTGACCATCCGGATGGCGCGTCGTCGCCAGCGGTAGCACTTGCCGTTCCGGGGTTGTCCACAAGCGGTTTTTCATCCACAAAACTCGCTACCCGCTGGCGGCGTCGCCCCGGCTGACCTTTGCTCGGTGGCATGCGTCTTGGACCACTCCAGCTCCTGGCTTGCGGTGCGGTGCTACTTCTCCTGCCCGGCGCCGCTAGCGGCGGCGCTCAGGCCGATGCGGCCACGCGGCAGGTTCTGACCGCATACGGCTGGCCGATAGCCCCCGAACCCGATGTCCTGACCCCGTTCGCGCCGCCGGCAAATCGCTATGGCAGCGGACACCGCGGGGTCGATCTGGCCGGCAGTGAGGGCGCCACCATCCGCGCCGCCGGCGATGCGGTGGTGATCTTTGCCGGAACGCTGGTCGATCGCGGAGTTATTTCTCTTCAGCACGCCGGTGGGTTACGCACGACCTACGAACCGGTGATCGCTTCGGTCACGAAGGGCATGCGGGTGCGGGCCGGCCAGACCATCGGCCGGTTGCAGACCGGACATCGGAGTTGCGCCCCCGCCCGCTGCCTTCACTGGGGCGCCAAGATCGGCGAGGTGTACCTGAATCCACTGAGCTTGCTGGGGCCGCTTCGGGTGCGGCTCAAGCCCTGGGGTGGGCTTGCCGATACACCGCCTTGAGCCGGTCGGCGGAAATGTGGGTGTAGATCTGGGTGGTGCTCAAACTGGCATGGCCCAGTAACTCCTGCACTGCCCTGAGGTCGGCGCCCCCTTCCAACAAATGGGTCGCGGCCGAGTGCCGGAGCCCATGCGGGCCGAGGTCCGGAGCGCCATCCACGGCGGCCAAACGCTGGTGCACCAGTGTGCGCACCGCCCGTTGATCCATCCGGCGGCCTTGAATACCCAGGTAAACAGCCGCGCCCGAAGCCGGGTTGGCCACCTCCGGTCGACCCAATTGCAGCCAGTGCTCCAGCGCACGATCGGCAGGCAACCCATACGGCACAGACCGTTCCTTGTTGCCCTTACCAAGGACCCGGATCACCCG
Source organism: Mycobacteriales bacterium (assembly GCA_038242595.1). Taxonomy (GTDB): domain Bacteria; phylum Actinomycetota; class Actinomycetes; order Mycobacteriales; family Nakamurellaceae; genus Nakamurella. The sequence goes on along the minus strand of JBBSRY010000109.1, from coordinate 2,694 downwards.
ACGTCGGCGATCGATGTCGTCCACATCCAGTCCGACCAATTCGGAAACTCGAATCCCGGTGGCGTACAGCATTTCCAATGCCGCAGTGTCTCGGAGCTCGATCGGATTCGGTTCATCGGTCGACGCGGGTGGCTGCAACATGGACGCTGCCTGGTCGACTCGGAGCACCGGCGGCAATGTTCGGTGCGCCTTGGGTGAGGCCAATCGCACTCCCGGATCTATCGGAATTCGTCCGGTGCGAAGCGCCCAAGCGGTGAGCGAACGAGCTGACGCCGCCCGGCGGGCCAGCGAGGTCCGCGCTCCCCCGGTGGTGGCAATCTTGGCCAGCCAACTTCGCAGCGTCGGTAGATCCAGGTCGGCGAGTTCGGTCTTGTTCAATTTGCGAGCATGGTCGAGCAAACTGATCACATCGGCGAGGTAGGCGCGAACCGTGGCTTCGGACAGGCCTCGTTCGGAACGTAGATGACGCTCCCACGCCGACAGATCAGCCCTGACGTGGGCGCCCAGCGAAGAACGTTGATCTTCCGATTTCACTCGCGACGCGCTGGGGCGACCGGCCCTTGCCGACGACGCGACTCTCGGTGAATCCGGATGTTCGGTCATTGTTTGACCTTCTCAGGCTCGCCACCCATGTCAACAACCGACTCGCCAGTCATCGGGAAAGGGCTTCGCTGCCCGCCAACCCGTCAGCCCGCCCGCCCGCCCAGTTTCCAGAACGGCCCGTCCCGAGATACCAACCCACTCACCTGCAACATCGGCAATGCCGCCAACACCTGATTCGACGGCACCGCCGAGGACTCACAAATGCCCTGCACACTGATGCCACCCCGCGCCGGAATCGCGTCGTACACCCGCGCCGCCACCGGATCCAACCCATCCGTCAACCGAACATCGCCGGGTGCACCATCATCAAACAACGCCGGACACTCTGCAGACTCTAACTCCTGCAACACATCCAACGCCCCCGTCGCCAAAATTACCCCACGAGCACGATCCCGCAACAACAGATGACACCCCGCCGACATCGCCGATGTCACCGGCCCCGGCACCGCCATCACCACCCTGGACAAATGCAACGCCGCAGCAGCCGTTGACAACGAACCCGACCGCCGACCCGCCTCCACCACCACCGTCACGGCGCCCAATGCCGCGATCAACCGATTCCGCACCAAAAACCGATGCCGAGCCGGCGTCGTCCCCGGTGGATACTCGCTCACCACCGCACCGGTCGCAGCGACCCGGCCCAACAACGCGGCATTGGCCACCGGATACGACCGATCAATCCCGCACGCCAACACCGCCACCGACACCGCATCCACCGCCAACGCCGCCCGATGAGCCATTGTGTCAATCCCGAATGCCCCGCCGGACACAATCACCAACCCCCGCTGCCCCACCCCACTGGCAATCTCCGACGCCACCCGCTCCCCATAACTGCTCGACGCCCGAGAACCCACGATCGTCACCGCCCGATACGGAAACACCGCTCCTAACTCACCTTTCACATACAACGCCAACGGCGGCGCCGCCCCCTCCACGTCCTTGGCCAACGCCACATCGAAGGCCGACATCGCCGCCGCCGGCCACGCCGCATCCTCCGGACACACCAACCTCGCCCCCACCGCCAGCGCCTGCTGCAGATCGAACTCGGCCAACGCCAACAAATCCGCCATCGACTTATCCACCGTCCGCGCCCTGGTCGCCGCCAGCACCCCCGCCGGCGCCGTCCGCGCCGCGATCCGCTCGAATGCCGCCACCGCCCCCACCTGAGAAACGAACACTTGCACCGCAGCCGCCGGCGGTTCACATACCCGCAGCAAACCGGCCCGCGCCACCCGGAAATCTTCAAACCCAGCAACCGCACTCATGCCGCCACCCCGCTGCGCAACCCCAGAGCCATCGAAATGTCCTCCAGCACCGGCTCTTTCCGGCTCCCCAAATCCGAGGATGTCAACGCCAACCGCAACACCCGGTCATACCCACGCCCCGTCAACAACCCAGCCCGCACCGCCCGATCCAACAACACCGCACCACGACCCTGCGGCCGCCACGCCTGCCGCAACACCGCACCCGGCACCTGCGAATTCGTCGCCCACCCTGTCCCCCGCCACCGGAACAACGACCGTTGCCGAGCCTCCAACACGCGCTGCAGAATCGCCGCCGAACACTCCCCACGCTCACTGCTGGAAATTGACACCGGATCCAAGGCCGGCAACGAAATCCGAATATCCACCCGATCCATCAACGGCCCCGACAACCGCGCCGAATACTTGCGCCGCGCCCCCGCCGGACAACTACAGTCAATATCCCGCGCCGCCGCACACCCACACGGATTCGACGCCAACACCAACTGAAACCGCGCCGGATACCGCGCCACCGTCAACACCCGGGCAATCAACACCTCCCCGCTCTCCATCGGCTGCCGCAAAGAATCCAACACCCGCCGCGGAAACTCCGCCGCCTCATCCAGGAACAAGACCCCCTGGTGAGCAAGGGATATGCTCCCCGGCCGAATGATTCCGGAGCCGCCGCCGATGATCGCGGTAGCCGAAGCCGTGTGGTGCGGGTCGATGAACGGCGGCACCGTCACCAGTGGGGTATCCGCGCTGAGTACCCCGGCCACCGAGTGGACCGCCGTCACCAGCAATGACTGTTCATCAGTCAACGGCGGCAGGATGCCAGGCAATCGGGACG
>JBBSRY010000108.1:0-6948 GCA_038242595.1 Mycobacteriales bacterium | reverse complement strand
GGTAACTGGTGTTGACCACCCCGACGGATATGTTGACCCCCGGCATCGCGGTTCACGCCCGCCCGCCGGCAAAGAAAGTCAAGCGACTCTCGTTGCTCTCCGGTGGTGAACGTTCGCTGACCGCGGTGGCAATGCTGGTGGCGATCTTCCGTGCCCGACCGAGTCCGTTCTACATCATGGACGAGGTCGAGGCCGCACTGGACGAGGTGAACTTGGCCCGACTGGTCAGTCTGCTGACCGAACTGCGCGATTCCAGTCAGTTGATCATCATCACGCACCAGAAGTTCACCATGGAATCGGCCGATGCACTTTACGGCGTGTCAATGCGAGGCGACGGCATTACCCAGGTGATCTCACAGCGCATCCGGGGTCGGGTGGAACCGGTGACGGCCGCAGTTCAGACGATCGACAAGTCGAGGGCCTGATACCGGCATCAGGCCCTGATTCAGACCGCCAGGGCCTCAAAGGGACCCATCACCGGGTTCCAGGTACGGACCTCGGCGTGCTCGACCAGTCCCTGAATGGCAAAAGGATCGGCAGCCAACAGTTCGCTGAGGTCCCCGGCCGATTCGGTGTTGAAGATGAGCAGCGCACCGGCCGTCGAGTCATCGGTGTACGCGCCGCTGGCCAGGACCTTCCCCTGTTCCAGCAGGCCGCGCAGGTAGGACCGATGCTCAGCGCGATGGGTATCGCGGTCGGCGCCGCGGTCGTTGTAGGTGTACTGAACGGCAAAGACTGGCACTGGTGCTCCCGGAGTTCGACGAATGGTGTGAGTCAAGCCAACCACAGCAGTGGGGGACTGATCATTGCGGGTCGGTTGCGAGCTGTGCGCGGAGTTCGCGTTTGAGAACCTTCATACTCGGGCCCATCGGCAACTGCTCCTGGATCCGTATCCGGCGCGGATACATGTGCTTTCCCAGTCGTTCTCGGGCCCACTCCAGCAGCTCGGCTTCGGTCGGCGCCGCTGGCGGCTTCAGCCCGGGTTGTAATACCAGCACCGCGCAGATCTCTTCACCGTGCAGTTCATCGGGTAGTCCGATGACGGCCACCTGGGACACTGCGGGGTGGGCGGCGAGGACTTCCTCCACTTCGCGCGGATAGACATTGAATCCGCCGCGAATGATGATGTCCTTCTTGCGGTCGACGATGGTGACAAAGCCCTGCTCATCCTTGCTGCCCAGATCGCCGGTCCGAAACCATCCATCAACCATGGCCTCGGCGGTGGCTTCCGGCCGGTTCAAATATTCGGTGAACACGTTATGCCCGCGGATGACGATCTCGCCGAGGTCACCGACCGGCAGCAGTTCGATGCTCGAGTCCAGGTCCGCGCGGGCGATCTCCACTTCGACGCCCCAGATCGGATGTCCAACGGTGCCGGCCCTGGTGCCGAAATGTGGTTGATTGGTGGTCGCCACCGGTGAGGTTTCCGACAGCCCGTAACCCTCGAAGATGTCCGCCCCGAACGCCGCTGAAAATTTATCGAGCACGGCCAGCGGTAGCGAGGCACCGCCGGAGACGCACAGTCGGAGCTTCGGTAATTCGGTCCGTCCGGTCGCGGCGGCCAACAATGAGATGTACATCGTCGGGACCCCTTGGAAGCAGTCAACCTTCTCTGCGATCATCAGGTCCAGCGCGTCCGGGCCGGTGAACCGCGGCATCAGCACCAGGGTGCCGCCCAATCGGAAGGTGCCGTTCATGCTGACCGTCTGGCCGAAGCTGTGGAACAGCGGCAGGCAGCCCAGCACCACATCCTGCGGACGGGAGTCATTGCAGTCAAAAGCGCTGACTGCCGCATTCATCACCAGATTCAACTGCGAGAGCACCGCACCCTTGGGCTGCCCCGTGGTACCGCTGGTATAGAGGATGACCGCCGGGTCTTCGGCCTGGCGGCCGAGAAAGGTGGAAAGCGCGGACATCTCGGCGCTGATCTCATCGAGTCGAACCAATCCGGCCGGCGGCTCCGGCAGCGGTCCGACGCAGATCAACTTGACGCCGGCCAGGGCGGCTGCGGCCGCTCCCACCGGTAGCTGGCTGCTGTGGCAGATCAAGGCAGTTGCTTGACTGTCGGCCAGGACGTAGGAGACCTCGTCGGCCGTGAGTAGCAGGTGGATCGGCACCACCACGGCTCCGGCCGCAATGACCCCGTAGTAACTGCGCACAAAGTCGATGACATTCGGCGCCATCAGCGCAACCTTGTCACCCGGAGCAATACCCAGGCCGACCAAACCCGCGCCGTACCTGCGGGACTGCAACCAGAGATCGGCGTAGCTCACCCGCTGCCCTCCGCCGACAACGGCGATTTTCTCCGGGCGGCGGCGGGCAGCTTCGGCCAAAATGCTGGCAACCGACAGTGATGTCATTGGTGCTCCTCATCGAAGTAGATACGGGCGACAGAATCGGCGACACAGCACGGCTTTTCGCCGGCATCGGAGTGCACCGTGATGGTGGTGACCATCTGCACGGCGTCACCGACCCTGGTCACCTCCGCGATCCGGCCGGTGGCTCGAACACTGGCCCCGGATGGCAGTGGAGCAGGAAATCGCACCTTGTTCAGGCCGTAGTTCAGGATTTGTTTGACGTGATGCAGGTGATAGAGCTCGCGACTGAGCACCGGCAGTAGTGAGAGCGTGAGGAAACCGTGGGCGATGGTGCTCCCGAATGGGCCGGCGGCGGCACGTTCGGCGTCCAGGTGGATCCACTGGTGGTCACCGGTGGCATCGGCGAAGGCCTGAATCCGGTGCTGGTCAACCACTTGCCACGGACCTGGGCCCAATTCGGTACCGGTGGCGGCCAAGAGTTCTGAGGCGCTGGCGAAGATACTCATCCGAGGTGACCGCCGATCTTCACAAAGCCGCGGAGTAGATCTCTTGAAATGATCAGCCGCTGCATTTCATCGGTGCCTTCGAAAATTCGGAACAGCCGGACCTGGCGATACCAGCGCTCAATGGGTAATTCCCTGGTGTAACCCATTCCGCCGTGGATCTGCATCACCCGATCAACCACATTGTTGACCATGGTGGCGCCGAAAAGCTTGGCCATAGAGGAGCGATGGCGTGGATCCAGGCCTTGATCGACCGTCCAGGCGGCCCGCAGGGTGAGCCAGCGAGCGGCTTCCAATTCGGTTTCCGAATCCGCAATCATCCAGGCAATGGCCTGATTGGTGCCGATCGGTTTTCCGAAGGTGACCCTGGTGTTGGCCTGGTCGATCGCCATCTGAAGGGCTCGTTCGGCGATTCCGAGGGAATGCGAGGGAATGATGTAGCGGCCCTTGCCGATCCACTGCATGGCCAGTTCGAATCCTTGACCGATTCCCCCGAGAATATTGCGGCCGGGTACCCGTACATTGTCGAAATTCAGTGACGCCGGGCTGCCTTCGCCCATGGTTTGGATGGGTTCGGATTTCCAGCCCATCTCCCGATCGACCAGGAAGGCTGTCGTGCCGCCGCCGCGGGCGCCTTTTTCTTTATCGGTCACCGCGACCACCATGGTGAAATCGGCGTCATTTCCATTGGTGATAAAGGTCTTTTCCCCGTTCAGAATCCAGTCGTCGCCGTCCGGCTTGGCAGCCAAACTGATATTGGCCGCATCGGATCCGGCGCCGGGTTCGGTGATGGCAAAGCAGGAGATGCGATCGCCGGCAATGGTCGGCAGCAGGAACTCCTGTTTCTGCGATTCGTTGGCGTGAAACAGAATGTTGTCGGCCTCGCCGCCGAATCGGAACGGGACGGTACTACGGCCGATTTCGGTCCAGATCAAAGATTGCAGGACGGCGGGTAGATCCATGCCGCCGTATTCGACCGGGGTGGCCAGCCCCCAGAACCCAAAAGTTTTGGCCTTGAGCTGGAGTTCCCGCAGTTGTGAATATTCCAGGCCGGGTTGGTGATTGCGTTCGCGACGAAGGACGTCTGCTTCCAGTGGCATGACTTCTTTGGCAATGAACTCCCGCGCGGTATCGCGGATCGCTCTTTCCTCGTCGTTGAGTGAAAAATCCATCATTTACTCCTCAGTGGTGTGGCGAAATTACCGCAGGTCAACGGGCTCCGCCGTTGATATAAAGGGTCTGTCCGGAGACGTAGGACGCCTCATCGCTGGCCAGGAAGGCAATGACGGAGGCGACTTCGGCCGGTTGACCGACGCGGCGCAGGGGGATCTGTTCGGCGGCCCAATTCTGATGATCCTCGGGATTGGAACCGACCCGGACGGCTGTTGCCGCTGTCATCGAGGTCGCGATGTAACCGGGCGCCACCGCGTTGACCGTGATACCGAACTGACCCAGCTCGATGGCCAGGGTCGCGGTGATGCCCTGAACGCCGGCTTTGGCTGCGGCGTAGTTGACCTGTCCCCGTGCGCCGAGGGCGGACCTGCTCGAAAGACTGACGATCCGCCCGTACTTGGCTGCCACCATGTGTTTTTGCACGGCTTGGCAGCACAGGAAGATGCTGGTCAGATTGGTGGAAATCACCGCATCCCAGTTCTGTTTGGTCATTTTGAACAGTAGGTCGTCGCGGGTGATCCCGGCGTTATTGACCAGGATGTCGATGCCGCCGAGCTGGTTGACCACCGTGTTGACCATGGCGTCGACGGATTCGGCGTCGGAAACATCGCAACCCAGGGCCAGTGCGGTCCCGCCGGCTGCGGTGATGGCGGCCGCGGTGCCCTCGGCCCGTTCTGCGGTCAAATCAACAACAGCGACCTTGGCGCCCTGCGCCGCCAGGAGGGTGGCGGTAGCAGCGCCGATGCCTCGGGCGGCACCGGTCACGATGGCAATCCGGCCGGCGAATCTGGTGGTCATAAAGACTCCTTCTGGGTGGGGGGATGTGGGGTGGGTCATGGTTGAACGAGAAGTGCGGTGACGCAGCGTTTCATCACGGCCCTCGCTTGCGCCCTGGGCCGGTCCAGATCGTCTCGCAAGAATGACCAGGCCGCCCAGGTGGTAGCCGTCAACAGACCATCCTCGGTGGCAACCCGCGACGGCGTGGTCATCATCGCGAGCTCATGCACAAAGGTGCGGGAAATATCGTCCCGAACCAACTGGAGGTGACGGGAGCGGTTACGGCGCAAGGCCTGGGAGAACGGCTCCCGTAGTTTGGCCGCTCTGGCGTGCGGTGCGATCAGTTCGAGCAGAACTGCTCGTTGCGCACAGAACGCCTCGATTCGGGACGGCAGCGCCAAATCTGGATCGATGACCCGAAAGGCGTTGCGCTCCTGGGCCAACACCGCTTCCCCGGAGGCGTCGAAGAGAGCCTCCAGGTCTTTGAAACTCACCCAGAGGGTGCGCAGCGAAATACCGGCCCGTTGCGCGATCCGTTCACCTGTTGGCTTGAGATCGCCTTGTGTGATCAACGAAAGGTGGGCCTCCACAAGGGATTCCCGAGTCCGATCCGTCCGGGCGGTCCGGCCATCGGCGCGGGGGGTCGACTCACTCATGTTTTTTTCCGAAGATACGGCGTGAGCTCACGGTAGGCCAGTGAGCGTCGATGGACTTCGTCAGGACCGTCGGCCAGTCGCAGCGTACGAGCGTGTGCCCACAGCGCCGCCCGTGGCGTGTCCTGACCGACACCGGCGGCGCCGTGGGCCTGAATTGCCTTATCGAGAATCCACTCGACGGCCAGCGGAGCGGCAATCTTGATCGACTGGATTTCGGTGTGAGCGCCCTGATTGCCGACCGTGTCCATCAGCCAGGCGGTTTTGAGTACCAGTAGTCGCAGTTGTTCCACCCGAACTCGTGATTCGGCGATCCATTCCTGGATGACCCCTTGCTCCGACAGTGGTCGCCCGAAGGCAACCCGGTCGCTGACCCGTTGGCACATCAGCGCAATGGCGCGCTCGGCCATACCGATCAGCCGCATGCAGTGGTGGATTCGACCGGGGCCGAGCCTGGCTTGGGAGATGCCAAAACCGCCGCCTTCGTCACCGATCAGATTGCTGCGAGGCACTCTGACGTCGGTAAAGGTGATCTCCGCATGCCCGCCGTGATCGGCGTCGGAATATCCGAAAACTTTCATACCGCGGACAATGTGAACTCCCGGTGTTTCGCGCGGGACCAACACCTGGCTCTGTTGTTGATGTTTGGGTGCGGTTGGATCGGTCTTGCCCATCACGATGAAGATGGCACACCGCGGGTCCATCGCCCCGGAAATGTAGAATTTGCGGCCGTTGATCACATACTCGTCACCGTCCGGGGTGATGCTGGTGCCGATATTGGTGGCGTCCGAGGAAGCCACCTCCGGTTCTGTCATGGCAAAGGCAGACCGAATTTCGCCGTTGAGCAACGGGGTGAGCCAGCGGTTGCGCTGCTCCAAGGTGCCGAACTGGGCCAGGACCTCCATATTTCCGGTGTCCGGAGCCGAGCAGTTCAGTGCCACCGGAGCGATAACCGGGCTGCGACCGGTGATCTCGGCCAACGGGGCGTACTGCAAATTTGTCAACCCAGGCCCGTGTTCGCCCGGCAGGAATAGATTCCACAGCCCGAGCCCGCGGGCCCGGGATTGAAGTTCGCTCAGGATCGGCGGCGGGCTCCAGCTGTCCGGACTATCGAAAAGCTGATGCTGGAAAACGGCTTCGGCCGGGTAGATGAAGTCGTCCATGAATTGCAGTAACCGCGACTGGTAGTCCAGCGTGGTGGCATCAAAGGCGAAGTCCATGGGAGGTAGCTGCTTTCAGTCGGAGCTGTTGACGGCTGTCAATCCCTCGTCGATCAGACCGGGGACCATTTCACCGATGGAGGCAAAACCATCGCCGACGGTCTGGCCGTGCTGGAATCGGTAGTGAATGCCTTCCAGGATCACCGCGAGCTTGAACGCGGCAAAGGCGCGGTACCACCGCAGGCCACTGATATCTCGACGCGTCCTGGCGGCGTAGCGCTGGACGAGGTCGCTCAGACCGGGGTATCCGGTGACGTCGGTCGGTGGAGTTTGTCGGACTGCGCCATCACCGGACGGGATGGGT
>JBBSRY010000107.1:0-6956 GCA_038242595.1 Mycobacteriales bacterium | reverse complement strand
GGGGCGGTGAGAGTTCAGCAATGAACCCTGAAAAGCTGGATACCGGGTGGACCAGCGGCGAGCAAGGTACGCCGCCATCCTGGCCGCGCGGGCACCGATGAATATCGGAAAACGCGATGACCCGTCGGCGATCACCATCGACCCACTGACCGGACGGGACTGCCTGGTGCATCCTGCGGCCGCCCGCGAACTGCGCGATCAGCTCGTTGCCGCCGGACCGGAGGAACTGGCCAGCGAGGACAGCAAGATCAGTCGTCGTCGCTGGCATACCGAAATCGGGCAGCTCTCCCGTCTGCTCGGTGAGTTCGAGATCTCCGAATATCACCTCGAGCACGCCTTGGAACTCACCGGCGCCGACCTCGGTGCCACCGGCCTCGCCCGGCTCCGGTTGGCCCAGCTCTGGCAACTTCGGGGAACATTCGAGCGCTCGGATCCGGCTTTGGAACTGGCACTGGTCGAACTGCGCGGGTCTTCGGTAGAACACTTTGCCTGGCAACAGATGGGAAGAAACCACGTGGCTGCCGGCCGCCCGGACAAAGCACGGTATGCCCTCGAGCGTGCGCTGCGACTTCGGGAACAGATCGGCGACGATGAACTCATCACCTCCACCAAACTCGCACTGGCACTGCTTCGGCCATGACCCGCACTTTTGACGAGGTGGCCAGTGGTGTCTTCGTCACCAGGTCGGCAAACTACGCAACGAACTCCACGGTGCTGGTCTTCGGAGCCCAGGCGATTCTCATCGACCCGAGCTGGCAGCCGGCGGAACTGGTTGATATTGCCGACTGGATCCAACAGCAGAAACTGACCGTGGTCGGCGGTTTCGCCACTCATGCCCACTGCGACCATCTGCTCTGGCATCCGCGTTTCGGTGACGCACCCCGATGGGCATCAGCGCCAGTGGCGTCGATTGCCTGCGAAAGCCGGAACGAACTTGTCAGGGAGCTGGGGCCGAATTGGCCGGCGGAACTGGCCGCCCTGGTCGGTCTGGTGTCTCCATTGGCAGCTGCGACCCTGCCATGGGCCGGGTTCCCGATCGAGATGGTGACTCACGATGCCCACGCTCCCGGGCACACCGGGCTCTGGCTACCCGATCAGGCCGTGCTGTTGGCCGGTGACATGCTCAGCGATCTGGAACTGCCACTGGCCGAGCAGACCGGTGTCCAAGAGTATCTGGCCGGGTTGAACATTTTGGCGCCGTTGGTGTCTCGCGCCCAAGTGCTGGTGCCAGGACATGGCACACCGGCGATGGAAAGAACTGAACCGGGCAGCATTGCTGCCCGGTTCAGTGCGGATCAGAATTATTGGCGGGAGCTACTGGCCACCGGTGAAAGTAGTGACCCGAGAATTACCCTCCCGGAGATGGCGGCGGCACATGCTCACCACCAGTCCCTCGTCCGGCCTGATCAGCGCAGTTCGACGATGGCCTCCACCTCGACCGGAGTGCCCAGCGGCAGTTCCGCCACCCCGACTGCCGACCGTGCATGACGCCCGGCATCGCCGAACACTTCGGCCATCAGGTCCGAAACCCCGTTGATGACGCCGGGCTGACCGGTGAAACCATCGGCGGAAGCAACGAATCCGACGATCTTGACCACTCGAGCAACAGCGTCAACACCGACAGCGGCATCGATGGCGGCCAAAATGTTCAGGCCGCAGATTCGGGCGTAGCCATTGGCGTCCTCGGCCGAAACTTCGGCCCCCACCTTGCCGGTGGCGGGCAGCTTGCCATCTATGAAAGGCAGCTGTCCGGAGGTGAAGAGCAGCTTTCCGGTCTGCATCGTCGGTAGATAGGAGCCGGCGGCAGCCGCCGCCTTGGGCAGGGTTATGCCCAACTCGGCCAACTTCGCCGACGCTGCAATTGACTCGGTCATACTCGCTCCCGCTTGAGGTAGGCAACCAACTGCTCTGGATTAGGACCGGGGATGACGCTGACAAGTTCCCAGCCGTCCTCTCCCCAGGTGTCGAGAATTTGTTTGGTGACGTGACTGATGAGCGGCACTGTGGCGTATTCCCAGGTGCGACGCGGAGTGGGGGCAGACATGGGGTCAACTCTAGGGGGTGCGACCGAACCACAGGAAGCCGAGCACCCTTCGAACCGGACCGGACTGTTCCCGCTCCGTCGATTGGCCCTAGGCTAAGCGCCATGGACTGGTGGCGTTGGGTGGCGGCCTCGGTGGAGTCGCTACTGATCCTGGTCCTGCTCGCGCTACGAATGGACACCCTTCGGGACCGGGTCGGTTGGGACGGTTACCGCGCATTTCGGGTGATGGCGCCGTGGGCGTTGCTGGCCCCGGCGGGTTTTGTGGCCGTACTCCTGCTGCCCTGGTGGCTGGGGCTGATTCTGATCGTCATCCCGGCGCTGGCAATTCTGGCGATGGAAATGGCCTCGTGAAATACCGCAAGAAAGTCATCATGCGGGCGGCCGGCCGGCGCGAGTCCCCGGCACCCGTACGCTGAAACTGTGTCCAACGCTGCCGCCGGCAAAGAGACCGACCTGACCACCTGGCCCGCCAGCGCGCGCCGGGCGCGTCTGCATATCGTGTCCGGCAAGGGCGGTACTGGAAAAACCACCGTCGCGGCCGCGCTGGCGCTGGCGCTGGCCAGTGACGGACGGCGGGTGCTGCTGATCGAAGTCGAGGAGCGACAGTCAATCGCGCAGCTCTTCGACCTTCCGCCGCTGCCCTATGAAGAACTCAAGGTGGCCGTAGCCCCCGGTGGCGGTGAGGTCCGCGCCTTGGCCATCGACGTCGAAGCGGCGTTGATGGAGTACTTCGCACTGTTCTACAACCTGGGATTTGCTGGTCGAACCCTGAAGAAGATGGGGGCGGTCGAATTCGCCACCACGCTGGCGCCCGGTCTGCGGGATGTGTTGCTGACCGGAAAGGCGAAAGAATGCGTCACCCGACTGGGCAAGGACGGAAGACCGGTTTACGACGCGGTGGTGATGGATGCGCCGCCCACCGGCCGAGTGGTCTCTTTCCTGAATGTGACGGTGGCGATGGCGGACCTGGCGCGCAAGGGCCCGATTCGCAATCAAGCGGATGGCGTTGTATCTCTCTTGCACTCTGATGACACCATGGTTCATCTGGTGACCCTGCTGCAGGACATGCCGGTTTCGGAAACCGTGGAAGCCATTCACGCACTGCGTGAGGTGGATTTGTCGGTGGGGTCGATCATCGTGAACGCTGCGGCCGGACCCTACTTCGCCGATGCTTCTTTGACCCCGGCCGCGCAGGGACGGCTGGACACCGCACGGCTGGCCAACGGCTTGCGGGCGGCGGGCATCGAACCGGATGCAGATCTTTTGGCCGGGCTGGAAGCCGAGGCGGCCGAACATGCCATCAAGGTGTTGGCCGAAACCGAGTGCGCGGAGGAAGTCGCGCACCAGGGACTACCTGTCCTGACACTCCCCTACCTGGTGGATGGCGCCGATCTCGGTGGGGTCTATGAATTGGCCGAGCGGCTCACCGCGTTGGGTGTTCGATGACGTCCCGGGTAGCTCCGTTGGACCTGGATTCGCTGATCAAGGATCCGGAAACCAAGGTCATCATCACGTGCGGCTCCGGCGGTGTCGGAAAAACGACAACCGCCGCTGCGATCGCCATCAGGGCAGCAGATGCCGGTCGACGGACTGCAGTGTTGACCATCGATCCGGCCAAACGGTTAGCTCAATCGCTGGGTCTGCAGTCATTGGACAATTCACCGCGGCAGGTCGAGATCGGGGCTCCCGAGGGGGCCGGTGAGCTATGGGCGATGATGCTGGATACCCGGCGCACCTTCGACGAGATGGTGTCCAATCACTCAACCCCGGACCGCGCCAGTCAGATTTTTGAAAACCGGTTCTACCAAACCATTTCGACTTCATTCAGCGGCACCCAGGAGTACATGGCGATGGAGAAACTCGGTCGATTGGCAGTCACCGGCGAATGGGACCTGATCGTGGTCGATACGCCGCCCAGCCGATCAGCGCTGGATTTCCTGGATGCGCCGCAGCGGCTGAGCTCATTTCTGGATGGTCGGATGATTCGACTTCTGACCAGCCCAGGGCGGGGGGTACTCAAGTTGGTCGGCGCCGGTTTTACCCTTTTCACCAAGGCCGTCACCGCGGTAATCGGCGGTCAGATGCTGACCGATGCGACAACATTTGTACAACTTTTCGAGGATATGTTCGGTGGCTTCCGGACCAGGGCCGAGGCGACCTATGAGTTGCTGCGGCATGCCGGCACCACGTTTGTCGTGGTGGCCACACCGGAACCGGACGCGCTACGGGAGGCGTCCTACTTCGCCGACCGCTTGCAGGCCGAGCAAATGCCATTGGCCGGGTTGATTCTCAACCGCACTCATCCGCCGCTGGCCGATCTGTCGGCTTCCACGGCCGAGGCGGGCGCTTCGCAAATTTCGGCCAGCTCACCGTTGGCCGCTGCGGTGCTGCGACTGCATGCCGAACGGATGATCACCTACGCGGCAGAGCAGCGAATGCAGGCTCGTTTTGTGCGCGCCCATCCTGATCTGCCGATGATTTCGGTGCCGGCTTCGCCGCGCGATGTGCATAATCTGCCCGATCTCCGGGAGATCGGTGCCCGGCTGGCCGGGGAATAGCGACCCGGTCGGTCAGCTTGCTTCGGAAGCGACCGCGGCTTCACGAGCTTGTTCAAGAAGGTCTCGCCAACTGCTCACATCAGGGCGTTGACGCAGCAACGCCCGACGCTGACGTTCGGTGAGGCCGCCCCAGACACCAAATTCGATCTCATTGTCCAACGCGTCGGAGAGGCACTCCAGTCGAACCGGACAGCCACTGCAAAGCCTGGCCGCATCACGCTGCGCCGCACCGGTGACAAAAAGCTCATCGGGATTGCGCCCGACACACAGACCTCGCGCGGCCCACCCTGCTGGGGTGGCGATTGCCGCTACGGCGGTAGCTGATGGGGCGCTGACTGCCGGCCAGGTGGAGGTGGCCGAACCTGCACCGCCAGTAGACAATGCTGCCGGCTGCTGATTCGCCGAGTGTGATCCCACCGTAGAAGCCGATGTGACGGCCGGACCGGCAGGTACAGCGTGAAGTGACCGAGCATTCATAGCTGTCCATCCTTTCGTGTTACATGACCCCTTATGCGAGCCCCGTACGGGCCACATCGTCCCTCCTGGGGCGGATCCTTCAAAGAACCCGATGCCAGTGAGACGCCAATAAATCGGGCAAGGTTCCGGAAGTTTGGGAAATCTTGATTGCGATGCGGTAACGCCTTGCGCCACTGGAACCGCGGTTGCTGAATGTGACGTAGCTGTGGGCCGGTCCAATTTTGGTCGGCTCAAATCAAAAACCCGTACCCTTACCCGGTGCGAGTAATGAGCAATCTTGGGCGTTTGACTATCGGCAGTCTTATCGGCGGGCTTCTCGTCGCAATTTTGATGCTGCCGTACGCGGCTGTGGTCGGGCTGGGCGCAACCCAGGTGGCCCAAGCGGTGGAAGGCACCGACAGTATCAACATGGACCTGCCGGCGCCGGAGCGGACCACCTTCACCGCCCTGGACGAAAACGGGACCGAAATCCCGATTGCCTACATGTACAACCAGGATCGCAAGGTCGTTGCGCTGGGCGACATCTCCCAGTACCTGCAGGACTCCATCATCTCCATCGAGGATCGCCGGTTCAAGAGCCATCGCGGGGTGGACTGGCGAGGCACCGCGCGGGCGGCCCTGGGAGTACTCAAAGGCGACGCCGGCACCGGTGGTGGTTCGACTATCACCCAGCAGTACATCAAAAACTATCTGTTCCTGGTGGCCGCCAAGACGGACGCAGAAAAGGCCGAGGCCATCGAGGTCACGCCCATCCGTAAATTGCGAGAAGCTCGGTTGGCGATCAATTTTGATCAATCCCACAGCAAAGACCAGATTCTGGAGGCCTACCTGAACACGGTGGCCTTCGGTCCCTCGGTCTACGGTGCGGAGGCCGCCTCCTGGTACTACTTCGGCCACAGCGCCAAGGATCTGCAGCTCAGTGAAGCGGCGATGTTGGCCGGGATCGTGCAGAACCCCGTCTACCTGAACCCGTTGAACCTGGATCGGGTGGACGATGTCAAGCAGCGGCGTGATCGGGTGTTGGAAACGTTGCTCCGGGATCGCAAATATTCCGCATCGGTGATCAACCCGATCATCGGAACGGATTTGACGGTGCAGCGAAATGCCATTCCCAATGGTTGCGTCGCCTCCGACGGGTTCAGCGGAATCGAGGGCAGCGGCTTCTTCTGCCAGTACGTCATCGACTACTTAAAAAATCTACCAAGCGGCGCCTACACCCAAGTGCAGTTGGAAAACGGCGGATACACCATCCAAACCACCCTGGACCCCAAGGTGATGACAAGTGCCATCAGCGCGGTCATCGCCCAGCGAGGTGGTGACCAAACCGCCCGGATCGCCAACGTGATGGCAGTGGTCGAGCCGAATACCCAGACGCCGGCAAAGGGCCGCCCGGTGCTGGCGTTGGCCACCAACCAACCCTACGGACTCCAGGACGGAGAAACGGTCCAACGGCTACCCACCACATTTGCCCCGCTCGGCGCCGGCTCCACGTTCAAGATCTTCACCGCGGCCGCTGCGATGGCGCGCGGCCTCGGGACCCAGGATTTGATCGACGTGCCGGTCGACTACACCAGCAACTTGCAACCGCCCAGTCTGGTAACCAACCCGACGGACTTCGAGCCCACCATGAGCCTGCAAAAGGCACTGGCGACATCACCGAATACCGCTTTTGTAGCCCTGGAGGATCAGGTGGGGCTCAATTCGGTGGTGGATATGGCGGTCAAACTCGGTCTGCGCTCCTACACCCTGCCGGCCGGCGAGGTTGAACCCGGTTTCTCCGAAACCGGGGGTAGCTACGCCGATCTGATCAACCAGCAACGCATTTCCTCCTTCACCCTGGGCGTCAGCCCGGTCAGCCCGCTGGAACTGGCCAATGT
>JBBSRY010000106.1:0-6992 GCA_038242595.1 Mycobacteriales bacterium | reverse complement strand
GTCGTCTTGGCCACGACAACTGTTTCGAAGTCTTCGATGGCGACGATCCGGCCCAGCCGCACCACCACGGTGGCGCTCCGCTCGACGCCGTCGATGATCGCGCGCTCGGCATGGACGACGAGATCGTTGAGCACGGGTGCAGGAGTCGGGTTGGCGGCCATCTGCTGAACCTAATGGGAAGCCGGAGCCAGCCCGGCGACGGGGAGGTCAAATTGGCACCCGCCCGGTTCCGGTCCTCGGCCGGCCCGGGCGAAAAAATACGTCGTGCATGTTGTCCGATGATGAGATGGACCAACCCGAACGGTAGATTCTTCTGTCATGACCGACGCAGACCAGCCCATCCGCGAAGTCCTCACCTGGGAAGGCTTTGGTCTGGCTTCCCGCCAATTGGCGCAGACCATCGCCGACAGCAGATTTCGTCCCGACATCGTCATCGCGATCGCCCGCGGTGGCCTGTTGCCCGCCGGGTCGTTGTCCTACGCATTGGGCACCAAGGCGGCCGGCACACTGAACGTGGAATTTTATTCCGATATCGAAGAAACACTGCCGGATCCGGTGGTGCTCGCCCCGCTGCTGGACACAGATGCGTTGTTGGACAAAACACTGCTGGTGGTGGACGACGTTGCCGACTCCGGCCGAACTCTGGCGCTGGCGATGGACCTGCTGCGTCCGCATGCCCGTGAGGTTCGCAGCGCCGTTTTGTACACCAAAGCGCGAACCATTATCGCGCCCGACTTCTCTTGGGGACAAACAGATCTCTGGATCACTTTCCCCTGGTCGGCGCTACCGCCGGTGGCCTGACGGGCGCGGACAACTACAGCCCTGGTGACTCTACTTGGGCTGCAACACGTCCAGCCCACCCATGAACGGCTGCAACGCCTGCGGCACCCGCACCGATCCATCTGGCTGCTGGTGGTTCTCCAGGATGGCCACAATCCAGCGCGTGGTGGCCAGCGTGCCATTGAGCGTGGCAGCAATCTGCGGCTTGCCGTCCTCATCGCGATACCGAACGTTCAACCGGCGTGCTTGGAATGTGGTGCAGTTCGAGGTGGAGGTCAGCTCGCGGTAGGTGCCCTGAGTCGGGACCCAGGCTTCGCAATCAAATTTGCGCGCAGCCGAAGTTCCAAGGTCACCGGCCGCGACATCGATGACGCGGTAAGGAATGTCCATCAAGGCGAGCATCTCCTCCTCGAAGGAGAGCAATCGCAGATGCTCGGCCTCTGCCTCCTCGGGCTTGCAGTAGGAGAACATCTCGACCTTGTCGAATTGATGCACCCGAAGAATGCCCTTCGTGTCCTTGCCATACGAACCGGCCTCACGACGAAAGCATGAGGACCAGCCGGCATAGCGGATGGGGCCGTCGTTCAGGTTGAGAATTTCATTGCCGTGATAGGCCGCCATTGGCACCTCGGAGGTGCCCACCAGGTACAGGTCGTCGGCCGGCAGGTAGTAGACCTCGTCGTTGTGTTCACCAAGGAATCCCGTGCCGTCCATCGATTCGGCCTTGACCAACACCGGCGGAATCATTGGGGTGAAACCGTGCGACAGGGCTTTGGTGATGGCCAGATTCAACATCGCTAGTTGAAGTTGCGCTCCGACGCCGGTGAGGAAGTAGAAGCGCGCACCGGACACCTTGGCACCGCGAACCGTATCGATGGCTCCGAGTTTTTCACCGAGTTCGGCGTGATCTTTGGCCTCGAAGCCCAGCTCCGTCGGGGCCCCGACGTGCTTGAGGACGACGAAGTCCTCCTCACCGCCGTGCGGCGCCTCGGCGGAAATGATGTTCGGAATCGCTTTGTGGGCCGCAGTGAGGGCGGCGTTCGCGGCGTTCTCGGTGGCCTGAGCGGCGTCGACTTCACCGGCCAGTTCCTTGCCGCGGACCAGGAGCGCGGGCCGATCCTCAGGAGTTGCCTTTCCGACCGTGCGGCCGAAGGATTTCTGTTCGGTACGCAGTACATCGGCTGCTGCGACCGCGATACGACGGTCGGAATCAGCCTGCAGCAGTCGGTCAACCACGGACGGATCCGCGCCGCGGGCTTGCTGCGAGGTGCGGGCGAGGTCGGGGTTTTCGCGGAGGATGCGCAGATCAATCACGCCAGTCAGCCTAACGCCGACACTGTGGATGACTGACATCGAGAGTGCCGGCGGCGCGTGCTCAGGGTATCCCCGGGGCCGGCCGGTCGCGGTCGCCAGGCATCATGGGAGGTATGGCTCTGGATTTGGAAGACTGGGAATTCGAGGATCTGGTCAGCGAAGCGCTGGACATGATCCCTGAACAATTCACCACCGCGATGGACAATGTGGTGGTGTTGATCGAGGACCACCACCCGACGCAAAGCCTGTACGGGCTCTACCACGGTGTGGCGTTGACCCGCCGGACCACCCATTACTCCGGACAACTGCCGGACACCATCACGATTTATCGGCGGCCGATCCTGGGCCGAGCCCGCACCTATGAGGACGCCCGGGAACGCGTCATCACCACGGTCATCCACGAAGTCGCCCACCATTTCGGCATCGACGACGACAGGCTGGACGAGTTGGGTTGGGCCTGAGGGACGAAGGTCCAGTCCGGCGAGTATCCATCTGGGCGACAACGAGCTGGGCACGATAACGTCTGTCGCAGGCGCCGGCCATCGGCTCACCGCCCCAAGACTGGAATGAAGGGCTGTTCATGACCACGATTGCAGTTGTCGGAGAGATCGTCGCCGACGCAGTGCTTCCCGCGGACGGAATTCGCGATGGTGCAGCACATCTATCAGTGCATCCGGGTGGCGGCCCGGCAAACTTCGCGGTAGCGCTTGCTCGACTGGGCACAACCGCGCGTTTTGCCGGCCGAATCTCCCAGGGCGCTCTGGGACAACTGTGCCAGGCTCATCTCGAGGCCTCCGGGGTTGACCTGTCTGCCTCGGTCAGCACACCGCAGTCGGCGACCCTGGCAATTGCAAGTCTGGACGAGGGTGGAGCAGCCTCCTACGAGTTCTACGTCAATGGGACCGCCGATTGGGATTGGACCGCCGAGCAATTGGTGCCACTGACCCGCACCGAACCGGAAGCCCCGGTCGCCATTCACACCGGGACTCTGGCGCTGGCTCTGCAGCCGTCGGGGAACGTGATTGAAACCCTGTTGGCCGGTATCCGGGAGCAAATGACTGTTTCCATCGATCCGAATCTTCGCACTCTGCTGGTGCCGGTCGGCGAGTATCGGTCGCGCATTGATGCCTGGGCCAAGTTGTCCGATATCGTCCGGCTTTCCGAGGATGATCTCCTGGAACTGTGGCCGACCGGCTCGCCGGAAGAGGCTGCCGAGTTCCTGCACGCCCATGGAGTCATCCTCGTTGTGGTCAGTTTGGGACGAGACGGTGCTTTTGCCTCGCTACGGGGACAGGCAGTGCGGGTGCCGATAGCGAAAACCTCAGTGGTTGACACCGTTGGTGCGGGCGACTCCTTTCACGGCGGACTGCTTCACTTCCTCGGGCAGGCGGGCCATCTGGGTGGGCGCCTGGAGTCACTCACTATTGACGGCCTTCGCGAGGCGTTGGAATTTGCTTCGAAGGTGGCTGCCATTACCGTTTCTCGGGCCGGCGCCAACCCACCGTGGGCGAACGAACTGAGCTGAACTCAGCCGGCGATCGACGGACAGTTCGAACATCACCCCGCAGCCTGATCCCTCGTCGTAGACCATGGTGCCGCAGCTACCGCAGACTTTTGATGATCCCGTCGATCAATCCACCCTTGGGTGGCCGGACCGTGATCGATCCGTATTTCTTCACCCCGACCAACACCAGATGCAGCGGGGTGCCGGTTCCGGGTGTGGCCGGATTGAGTTTGTTGTTGATCGAACAGTTGCGCAAATCCAGTTGTTCGTAGCTGATCTGCGAACCCTCCGGGACCCGGAATACCGCGGACCCGGCGTAATTCGAGCGAAATTCGATGATCACCGTGCTGCTGGTCAATCTCGCCTGGCTGAAATCAAGGTTGGTGGACGCTCCGGTTCCGGAAATGTTGATCCGGCCCGGCACCACCCAGGGGCCGGCGAAATCCCTTGAGCCATAACCTTTCAGGTCCAGGGTGCCAGAACCAGGAGCAGGGTGCGGCGCTACGGTCTGGGGAGCCTGCGGCCACGGCGGGTAGGCCTGCGATGATCTTTGCTGGGGTGGCACACTAGGCCGAGAACCGTTGCCGGCGATGGCATGCAATTCCTGTCCACCGACAAAAATGCCCGGCAGGTCCACCAGCACCACATTCAGCTCGCCGCGATTACGGGCCGCGATTGCGACGGCTGAGCGCTCGCTGTATTCCGCCAGGTTGATCATGCCGCGACCGGTGGCCTTCTCCAGCAGCGCCAGCACATGGGAACGTTCGGCATCGGAAACCCGCAGATCACGCGGACTGATATTGGCACCGGTCATGATCTCAGGCTACCGCCGGCCCGCCGGATCAGCTCGGGTGTCGATCCGGCGCCAGATCCCAGGAGTGACAATGCCACCCGTCATCGGGATTTCCGTCCATCACGATCACGCCGGTGTTGACCAAGTAATTGGCCAGCGCAAATTCGGCATCGATATTCGAACTTCGAGCGCCCGCCCAGAGTCGCAGGATGCCACCGTGGCTGACGATGGTGGCCACCTCGGGCGCATCGGGCGCGCCGGCAATATCGGCAATCGCGGCGTCGAATCTCGCCAGGATCTGGACCCCGGATTCGCCGGCCGGCATCGACACCTCGAGGTCGCCGAGAATCCATTGTTTGAGGGTCTCGACGAAGATGCTGACCGACTCGGGATCGGAATTTCCCTCCAGATCACCGACAAAGAATTCCCGAAGGTTGGGCCGCACTTGAATTTCCAACCCGCGATCAGCGGCCAGCGGGGCGGCGGTGAGCTGCGACCTGGTCTGGGTGGAGGCATAAAGAGCACTAAATTCGGTATCGGCAAATCGCTCCACCAGGGCACGCGCCTGAAACTCGCCGCGTTCGGTCAGGCCTGGTCCGGGAACAGCGGTGTCGAGTTCGCCGCGGACGTTGGCCGGTGTTTCACCGTGCCTGATCAGAATGAGCCGCATCAGAGGGCCCCGCCGTGCCGGATCGATTCGACGAAGAGCGCTGCCTTGGCAAAGGCGGTGGCGGTGGCATAGCTCGGTGACACGGCCGTCTGCCCCACCGCCCTGGGATATGACCCCAGGAATCGTAAATGCGCAGCACGTCGGTGGATTGCCCGCAGGGCATCGGCCATCGCCGGTTCATCCAGATGACCGTCGGCGTCCAGCAGGAAGAAGTACTCACCGAGTCGTGACCTGGCCGGTCGGGATTCCAGCCGGGTGAGGTTGATACCGCGATTGGCGAACTCGGCCAGCACCGCCAGCAGTGTCCCTGGCTGGTTGTCGACGAAAACCACCAATGAGGTGCGGTCATTGCCGGTGGCAGGTTGGGGGGCGGCAGGCAGCTGAAGGAGGACAAATCGGGTGACAGCTCCTTGGACTTCGCCGATATCCACCGCCAGCGATTGCAGCCCATAGCGACGACCTGCGCCGGGCGAAGCGGCGGCCGCATCCAATTCACCGGCCAGCACGGCGGCCGCCGCCGCCGCCGTGGAGGAGCACACCACGCTCTCGGCATCGGGAAACTGGGCGGCTACGTAGGGCCGCACCTGCGCATGCCCATGTGGATGGGAGCCAATGGTTCCGATATCGGCAGCTTCGGCGCCAGGTCGGACCAGCAGATCAAATTGCACCTGGACATAGGCCTCGGCGGTGATCAATAGTGGGTCGCCGTGAGTGAGCTCGTCCAGAGTGAGTGGGACCGACCCCTCCACCGAGTTCTCCAACGGTACGCACGCTGCAGCAACCCGGCCGGCCCGCAGGTCGGCGATGGCTGCCGCCACACCGGTGGCCGCAGCCAGTTCGGCCTGCCCCCCGGTCGCCAGATGGTGATCGAGAAGGGCCTGCGCCGCTTGTTCGGTAAAGGTCCCTTCGGGTCCGAGGTAAGCCCAGCGCGCAGTCACGTCAGTCAGATTAGCCGCCCGCCCCGCACCGGAGGAATTGCCCGTCTCTACGCTCAGGAAAGTGCGCCGATAAATCAACACGCATTTCCCAGTCGCCTCCCACGCGCGAGCTTCTAGGCTGGAGGCGCCATGACAAAACCGCATCCCTTCGCGCCAAGCGCCACCGAGGAATTTCTGCCGCGACCGGATACCCCGCGGTCCATCAAGTTCGAGTTGGTGCTCGTTTTTGCGATCACACTGGGTGCCAGCGGGCTGAGGTCGCTCATCCGACTGATCGACGCGGCATTGCAGCCGGTGCCCATCGCCAGCCAACAGGTCACCATCGTGCGCCCACAGGCGACGCAATCGGTCACCGATCTGGCGTTGCAATTGGTCAGCATCATGGTCGGGGTGGGCTCGGGTGGTCTCGGCCTTTATTTGCTGTGGCGATCCGGCGCTCGAATCTCCGAGAAGCTGGGCCTGGACTTCAAAAAACCTGGGCGAGATGTGCTGGGCGCGTTGGCATTGGCCGCGGCGGTAGGCCTTCCGGGGATTGCCTTCTACGTCATCGCCTACCGGCTGGGCGCCAACCTCGAGGTACTGCCGGCAACGCTGAACGATGCCTGGTGGACGGTGCCGGTGCTGGTCCTGGCCGCCTTCGAGAATGGTTTCCTCGAAGAGGTCCTGGTGGTGGGGTATCTGCTCACCAGGCTCCGGCAACTCCAGGTCAACCCGTGGGTTGCGCTGCTGATATCGGCGCTGCTGCGTGGTTCCTACCACCTGTATCAGGGGTGGGGGCAGGCCGTCGGCAACATGATCATGGGCCTGGTCTTCGGATACGCCTGGCTGCGATGGCGCCGACTGTGGCCGTTGGTGGTTGCCCACACCCTGATGGATGTGGTCGCCTTTGTCGGGTACTCGACCTTTACCGACTGGTTCAACAGCCTCTTGAGCTAGAGCGCTCGCCCCGCAAGGCAGTGACCTCTGACGTCGGACGCCGATGTCAGAGTCACT
>JBBSRY010000105.1:0-7002 GCA_038242595.1 Mycobacteriales bacterium | reverse complement strand
CGACGCCATGTTAGATAGGGAAAGTGTCCTATCAATTAAAGACACTCCACTATCCCTTCCTGGAGGATCGATGAAGCCAGCGTCCCGCTCGCTGAAATTCACCGCAGCATCACTTGCCGCAGCACTGTTGACCGTCAGCGCCTGTGGTTCGTCCGAACCGACCGCCGCCGGTTCGGACTCGACCGAAGGCAGCGCCGCTACCCCTTCGACACTTCGTGTCTGGATGCAGGCAGACACCCTGAAGGACCTCGACATCACCGCACTCAACGCCGAGTTCGAGGCCGCCCACCCGGGCGTAACTGTTGACCTGCAGGAACAAACGTGGGGCGAGTACACCACCAAGGTCGCTACCGGTCTGGCCGACACCTCTGGTTCAGCACCGGATGTGCTCGAGCTGGGCAACTCGCAGGTTGCCCAGTTCGCCGGCGCCGACGCCTTGATGGAACTCACCGCCGCCGACTTTGATAATTCTGATAGCTGGCTCAAGGGCCTGCAGGAATCGGCCACCTACGACGACAAGCTGATCGCCGTTCCGTACTACGCGGGAGTTCGGGTCGGTATCTATCGGACTGACCTGGCGGAAGCGGCCGGTGTTACCCCACCGTTCGACAGCCTGGACGATCTGGAAGCTGCCGCCGTCAAGTTGCTCGATGAGCACGGCGACGACGGGTCGTTCTCCGGTCTGTACTTCCCCAGTCAGTACTGGTACGAGGGCATTTCCTTCGTCTGGGATGCCGGCGGTGAGATCGCCACCCAGGATGCGGATGGCAAATGGACCGGAACCCTGGATTCGGCCGAATCGAAGGCCGGGCTCGAGCGCTTGAAGCAGTTGGTGGCCGCCACATCACGTGGAGGTGATGGCCAGAACGAAGCCGATGATGCGCTGGTGATGGCGCAGGATCAGGCCGCCATGTTCATCGATGCGTCGTGGAAGCCGGGCGTGGTCACCGGCGAAGACGGTGGCAACCCCGAACTCAAGGACAAGGTCGGCATCTTCGTCGTACCCGGCTCCGAGCCCGGCACCGTCCTGCCACAGTTCTTGGGTGGCTCTGACATCGCGATCAACGCGAAGACCCAGAACGTCGACCTGGCCAAGGAATACACCAAGGTGCTCACCGGCCAGAAGTACCAGGAAGTGCTCGCGTCCAAGGGCTACATCGCCAACTCGACCTCGTTCAAACCGGCCGCCGGCGACGAAACCGCCGCCATCGTGACCGAGGCTGCTTCCACCGGCCGTTTCATACCGAACTCCAAAAACTGGACCAAAGTCGAAGACGCCAGTGTGCTGCAGAATATGTTCGATGAGATCCTGACCGATGCCAAGACCATCGACGAGGCCACCGCGGACGCCAGCACCCAGATCACCG
The DNA here is from genome assembly GCA_038242595.1 of Mycobacteriales bacterium. Classification (GTDB taxonomy): domain Bacteria; phylum Actinomycetota; class Actinomycetes; order Mycobacteriales; family Nakamurellaceae; genus Nakamurella. The sequence continues at coordinate 5,635 of JBBSRY010000105.1, read as the reverse complement.
AACTGCTCAATTCCTGATTCATCGGGCCGACACCAGCAGTCAAGGGGAAATCAGTGAGCATCAAGGTGGCGGCTTTGGGTGACTCGGCTGGCCGGCAAGACGATTCCGAGCAGGGGAAACAGTTGCAAACAGCCACATCTCGTCGAAAATCTCGACAGAAACCTACGATGGGCCAGCGGCAGGAGGCGCGGCTGGGCTACCTTCTGGTAGCTCCGCTGGTACTCATCTTGGCGCTGGTTCTCGGGGTGCCTCTGGTCCGGCTGGTCGTCGTATCCTTACAGAACTACGGACTTGATCAACTGTTCGGCAAACCCGCCACCTGGGTCGGATTCGATCAGTACACCAAAGTCTTCACCTCCCCGGAGTTCTGGGCTGCGTTGTGGCGCACGATCAAGTTCGTGGTGATCTCGGTCGGGTTGACGATCATCCTGGGTTTGCTGATCGCCCAGCTACTGCCAAAACTGATCAAACCGATTCGGATCTTCCTATTGCTCTGCCTGGTGACAGTCTGGGCGATGCCGCCAATTATTGCCCTGCCGATCTGGCGCTGGTTGATCGATCAACGGTTCGGCGTCCTGAATTATCTGCTGTTCGAAATCGGCATCCTGCCGTCCCGGACATTCAACTGGTTCTCCTCCCCCATCACCGGTTGGACGGTCATTACCGCGATCGTCGTCTGGGGCGCCCTGCCGTTCATCGTGATCAGCATTCATGCTGCCATTGCGGGTGTCTCGCCAGAATTGGTCGAGGCGGCCAGACTCGACGGGGCCGGGGCCTGGAAGGTGTTCACCGCGGTGACGCTGCCGGCCATCAAGCCAACCCTTTTGATCGTGATCATCCTGTCGGTGATCTGGAACTACCGGGTGTTCTCGCAAATTTGGCTACTTCGAGATATCGGCACCAACAAGGAGGAGTACCGCACGGTGGGAATCTGGTCCTATGTCGAATCCTTCGGCAACAAGAACTGGGGCTTCGGCGCTGCTATCTCGTTGATCAGTGTGCTGATCCTGGGCGCACTCTCCTTTGCCGCCGTGCGAAATGTGCTGCGCAGCGACGCTTCCGATGCCGACAAGAAGGCTGCGTAATGACCACCACCGCCATCGAGAAACGCGATCGAGTGCAAAACCGATCGATAAGGAAGACCACCATTAAATCCGGCTGGAATCTCCTGGGACTGGCCGTCGCGCTGATCCTGGTGTTCCCGGTCTATTGGATGGTGACCAGTTCGCTCAAGGACGGGGTTAACCTTCGACGCGTTGTCCCGCAATGGTTCCCGAGCCCGCTGAACTTCGACGCCTACACCAGGGCATTCGAGCAGCCACGTTTTCTCGGCAGCCTGTGGAATAGCGTCGTGGTGGTCGGATCTGTGGCGCTGCTCTCTTTGCTGGTGGGTTTCCTGGCCGCGCTCGCACTGGCTCGGCTGAACTTCAGTGGCCGCAAGCTGCTGATTATTGTTGTTATTGCGATACAGATGGTGCCGCTAGAGGCATTGATCATTCCGATGTTCCTACAGTTGAATCAGGCGAATCTGACCGATTCAGCATTCGGCCTGATCCTTGCCTATCTGTCTTTTGTGCTGCCTTTTACTGTCTGGATGCTGCGCGGCTTCATCGCAGCGGTGCCCAAGGATCTAGAAGAAGCCGCCTTCGTCGACGGTTGCTCAAGGGTGCAGGCGTTCGGCAAGATCATCCTGCCGCTGGCCGCACCGGGTTTGGTGGCCACCACGGTCTTCGCCGTTATCCAAGCCTGGAACGAATACCTGTTTGCTCTGGTCCTGCTCAAGCAGAACAGCAAGCAGACCATCACGGTCTGGTTGGATACGTTCATCACCACTCAAGGCGTTGACTGGGGTTCGCTGATGGCCGTCTCGACGATGGTGGCGCTGCCCATCGTCATCCTGTTTGCCATCATTCAACGCAATGTCACCGCCGGACTCACTGCCGGAGCGGTAAAGGGATGACCCACAGCACCACTACAGAACAATTACGCAAACTGGCGGATTCGGTTCTGCTGGCTTGTTTCGAAGGCACCTCCGTACCGGTGTGGCTGGACCGTAGACTTCGCGAATCACTCGGCGGCGTCTGCCTTTTCGGCCGGAACATCGGTACGGCCGAGGAGTTACGGGCCCTCACCAGTGGCCTGGCCGGTACTCACAGCGGGGTGGTGATCTCGGTGGATGAGGAAGCCGGTGATGTCACCCGACTCGATGTGGCAACCGGCTCTCGATTTCCGGGTCAAGCGGCCATCGGGCGGGTCGATGACGTCAGTGCGACCAGAGAGATCGGTCGCGAGACCGCAGAACTGCTGGCGCGTCACCACATCACACTGAATTTCGCGCCGGTCTCGGACCTGTCCGACGATCCGAGCAACCCGGTCATCGGTACCCGCGCCTTCGGTTCCGCACCCGCCCTCGTGGCGCGGCACACCGCAGCCTTCATCCAAGGGCATCAGGATGCCGGAGTCTCGGCCTGCGCCAAACACTTTCCCGGCCACGGCGCCACCGGGGTGGACACCCACCTGGAACTGGCGGTAATTCGGGGAACTCTGGATCAGATCGCCGAACACGCATTGCCGCCGTTCGAGGCAGCGATTGCGGCCGGGGTGAACTCGATCATGATCGGACATCTGCAGTTCCCGGAGGTGGATCTGTTGCCGGCCTCGCTATCGCGGCGCTGGATCACCGATATTCTGCGTTCGGATCTGGGCTTTGATGGCGTCGTGGTCACCGACGCACTGGAGATGGCGGCCATTGCCGGACCGTATGGGATCGGTGGAGGTTCGGTGATGGCGCTGCAGGCCGGCGCCGATCTGCTGTGCCTGGGCGGGGAGAACGCGACCGAAGCGACGCCGACCTTGGCCCGGGAGGCGATCGTGGCTGCCGTGTTGGACGGTCGACTGAGTCAGGACCGACTCCGGGAGGCGGCCGCCCGTTGTGCCACTGTCGGGGCGTCCGGTACTGCGACGGCCGCACCTGCGACCGCGGTCCGGGAAACAATTGTGGTCGGTGAATCAGGTGTCGGCGCCCTGGTGGCGGATCGGGCATTGCAGGTGATCGGTCGACTGCCGAAGTTGACCGGCGGTGGACTTGTCCTGCGGTGCACCGACCGGCCCAATATCGCCGTCGGCTTGGCGCCGTGGGGTCCGGCCACCCAATGGCGAGCTGCCGTGGAACATGTGCTGGCCGATTCCAACCTTGCTGAATTTGTCACTGAGATCGTCGACGCCGCAGCGGTTTTGGTGGTGACGCGGGATCGTCACCGGCACTCGTGGATGCAGCAGGTGGTGGATCAGGTCCGCCTCCTGCGGACCGATGCGGTACTAATAGAAATGGGACTACTGGGGGTCTGCGATACCGATGCGCCGGCGATCGCCAGTTTCGGGGCAAGTGCGGCGAATACGACGGCCGTCCTTCGCGCCTTGGACGCCGCGCGGGTCACAAAGTCGACGCTGGTTCTCAGCAGCGGACCCGGCACAACACAATGATCTCCATGGAACCGGTCAGCGCGGAGAACGCCAGAATCAGCGCACGCGCCGACTCGCCGAAGTTGCTCGGTGCGATCAACGACCAGGTGGTCATCGGGTTGCTGTTGGAACACGGGCCGATGACCAGAAGTCGGATCGGCGCACTCACCGGGTTGTCCAAACCGACTGTCTCGTCGTTGTTGAACCGGCTGACCGGCCGGGGTCTGATCATCACCACCGGAGTCGTCGAGGGTGGCCCTGGTCCGAATGCGCAAATTTACGCGATGGATTCAGCGGCGGCCCGCGTTATTGGTGTGCATGTGGAGCAACACGGCTGTGTTGCCGGATTGGCCAGCCTGACCGGAGAAATGCTTGCCACCTGCACCGTTGATGTTCCGCAGCGTCGGGATTCCTCCCCCGTGCAGGAGATTCAACGCGCCATCGATGGCGTCCTGTTCGAGGCCGGATTGCAGCGAACCGACATCAGCCAGGTGGTGGTGGCCACCCCCGGGGTAATCGATCCGGTGAGCGGCGACATCCGGCACGCTCGGCACCTGCAGGGTTGGGAGGCCCCCGGTCTACTGGATCAAATCAATGACGCCGTTCAACTTCCGGTGCGGCACGGCAACGATGTGAACCTCGCGGCCGTCGCCGAAGGCATTCACGGTGCCGCGCAAGGACATTCTGATTACGCGCTGCTCTGGCTGGACCGCGGTGTTGGCCTCGGCCTGGTACTCGGCGGATCGTTGCGGGCCGGCGCCCACGGTGGCGCCGGTGAAATCGGCTACCTCCCGGTGCCGGGAATTTCACCGAGTCCTCGGGTGGACCGGGGCGCCGCGGGCGCCTTCCAGCAACTCGTCGGCGGCCAGGGCATTCGCGCGCTGGCCAAAACTCACGGTATTCGCGGTGTGGAGGTCGCCATCATCATGGCCAACGCCGTGAAGTCTGCGGTCGGTGGTGCGCCGGCCGGCGAGGCCTTCCTGGCCGAATTGGCCGGCGGCATTGCCGTTGGTGCGGCTGCGGTGACGACGCTGCTGGATCCTGGGCTGGTGGTCCTGGGTGGACCGGTGGCCTTGGCCGGCGGGCCCGAATTCGTCGAGCGCGTCGTTACCCAGATGCGTCAGATCAGTTTTGTCCGGCCCAAAGTGGAGCTCAGCCGACTCAGTTCCGATGGCGCACTGCAGGGCGCTATCGAAGTAGCGTTGCAAGCCGTCCGCAGCCAGCTCTTCGGGATTCCGGCGCTGACCCTGTCGGCCGGAATGCTGTCCTAATCGCTAGCGATTAGCCAGCAGGTCCGCGTGATGAATCTGGGCCACATCGGGATGAGCGCGCAATCGAGATTTGAGAGCGTTCTCGCCATAGGTGGCAAAGATCGGATTGTTTGGATCTGCTGTCACTCCCCCGGCCTCCTGTTGGAGCTCCGCCGGCAGCGGAAGTACCGGGATGCTCGCCTCCAGGGACGGGTTGTAGAAGAACGGCACTGAGATGCGGTCCTGACCGGCCGACGGTGAGAGCACCCGGTGGACAGTCGCTTTCAAGTAACCGTTGGTGGCAACTTCGAGCAGTTCGCCGATATTGACCACGAAGGCGCCGGGGATGGGCGGCGCATCGATCCACTGCCCGTCCTTCTCCACCTGCAGGCCGCCTTTGCCAGGTTCCACCAGCAGCAGCGTCAGTACACCGGCATCCTTGTGCGCGCCGACGCCCTGTTTGGCGTCCGGTTCCGGGCGGCTGGGATAGCGGACAATTTTGATCAGGGTCGACGGGGTACTGGCAAAGGCCTCATCGAACACCGATTCCGGCGCCCCCAATGAGAGTGCCCAGGCGCGGAGCAATTTCAGACCAACGCCGGCCAGTTCGGCATCCCAGGTGGCGATGACCTCCTGCAATTCCGGCAGTGCTGTCGGCCACTGATTGGGTCCTTCCAATCGCAGGTAGTCCGGGACGTCTGGTCCGGGTTCGATGGCCGGCCGCTGCGGACCGATGTCGATCTGTTCGCGCCAATCGACCTCGCCGCGGGTCAGTTCGCCGCCGACCCTGGTGTAGCCGCGAAAATGTGGACTCTTCAGATTCTCAATGGCCATCTTGTCGGCCTCCGGGAGGTTGAAGAAGTCCCGGGCCGTGCTGATCACCTTCGCGATCAGCGTATCGCTGACCCCGTGTCCGACCAGAT
>JBBSRY010000104.1:0-7031 GCA_038242595.1 Mycobacteriales bacterium | reverse complement strand
ATTTGCCCGCGAAAAGGGTTTACTGCCAAAGAACCCACGCGATGCGGAAAGCGGTGATGGATGCACGGATGCGATATACGGAACCGATCCAAGAATAGGGATCAACGTCTGCGCATCTTTGCCCCACAGGATCGCCACCATAGGTTGATCACGGGCCACCAGGGCTCGAATGGCCGCCTCGGTAATGGCTTCCCAACCTTTACCGCGATGCGAGGCAGGCACGCCCGGACGCACGGTCAGCACTCTGTTCAACAGCAGCACACCGGCTTTCGACCAGGGGGTCAGATCTCCGTTGACCGGCGTCGGGAGCGCGAGATCATCGGCCAGTTCCCGATAGATATTGACCAGGGAGCGCGGCACCGGGCGAACATCTGGATCGACGGAGAACGACAATCCCACCGGGTGGCCGGGAGTCGGATAGGGATCCTGCCCGACGATCAGCACTTTGACACCGGCCAACGGTTGTTCGAAGGCGCGCAGAATCTGATCGCCGGCGGGCAAATAGGTGTTGCCGGCCGCCACTTCCGCGCGCAGAAATTCACCCATCGCGCCAACCTGCGGCTCCACCGGACGAAGCGCTTGGGCCCACCCCTGGTCCATATTCGCCGGCCAACTCACTGGTAGTGATCCCATCCAGCAGGTCCGTCGTAAGCGGAGCCGTCCACCGTCACGCCGCCCCCCGCGCTGCAGGTTCCGATCGCTACGAAAGGCGTCGGCAGTGTGCTGCCGGCCGGGAAGGTGGCCACCAGGGCGTGATCATCGCCGCCGGTCAGCAGCCAGGTCATCGGATCCTTACCCAGGGCTGAGGCAACCTCGACCAAACGGGGGTTCACCTCCAGTGCCGCGGTGCGGATATTGATCGCAACCCCGGAGGCTTTGGCGATATGACCGACATCGGCGAGCAGACCGTCGGATACGTCGATCATCGAGGTCGCCCCGTAGGCCGCAGCGGTGATCCCGGCGGCCAGTGGCGGTTGCGGCTCTCGATAGGCACCAACGATGGCGGCCGGCGATCGGAAACCGCGGGATAGCACAGCCAAACCTGCTGCAGCCCAACCGATCCGTCCGGCCAGGGCAACAATATCGGAATCCCGCGCACCGGACCTGAGCACCGGCTGCGCCCCCTGCAGGTCGCCCAGCACCGTCACCGCAATAGTCAATACCTCTGAGCGGGTCAGATCACCGCCCACCACACCGGCGCCCAGCTCGGCAGCTACTTCCTGAATTCCGCGACCGATTCCCTCGATCAGGTCGGCGGCTGTGTCTCTGGGCGCTGAGATGGCGACCACCAACGCGGAGGGAACTGCCCCCATCGCGGCAATATCGGCAACCGATACCAGCGCCGCCCGCCGGCCGATCTGCTCCGGGGTGGCCCAGTCACTTCGAAAATGCACGCCATCAACCAACATGTCCACACTCACCACCACCCGTCCATCGGCGGTGGCGACAATGGCGGCGTCATCGCCCGGGCCAAGGATGGTGGACGAGGGTTGCTGGGCACCGGCAGTGACCTGCTCGATGAGGTTGAACTCCCCCACATCGCCCAGGGTCTTTTTGCTGACAGCGGCCGATCCGGTGCTGCCGGGCTTCGGGGTGGTGATGGTGAACCTCCGTGAGAGCGGTGCGCGATATCAAGTCGTAGAAAAAACTGCTGTCAGTCTGTTGGCCGGGAAATCTTGTTCCATCGTGCCGCAGGGCCGGGCCGCTGCGCTGATACGGCACACCTTCGAGCCCGGCGAATCTGCGGATCCGGCTGATCCACCGGACTCAGGATTGTGCGGTCAACCGATAGGCTGCAGCGGGAAGAGCTTCTCCAGGTGGTCGGGGCAAAATCAGTTCCGTACCCGCCGTGCAAGTCGATACAGTCCAGTGCCGGCATCATCGCCGGTCACACCGAACAAAGGGGCACTGAAGATGGTGCAGGCATTCATTCTGATCCAGACCGAAGTTGGGCAGGCTGCTTCGGTAGCATCGGCAATCGCGAAAATTGCGGGCGTCACCAGCGCGGAGGATGTCACCGGTCCCTACGACGTCATCGTTCGCGCCGAAGCCGAAACCGTCGATGAACTAGGCAAACTGGTGGTCGCTCGGGTTCAGGCTGTGCCCGGGATCACCCGGACATTGACCTGCCCGGTCGTCAATCTGTAAATCGCCAGTCACAAATCGCCAGTCACAAATCTTCAGTCGCCAGTCGCAATCTTCATTCGCCAGTCGCAAATCTCCGGGCGCCGGGAGTACCGGCACCCGGAGCGCTGCGCAGGCTGATCAGGCATCACACCGGGTCTGGGCGTGCGGTGGCAGGTAGGCAAACCCTGCGCGAGGACGGCATCATCGGGCCAACTCGCTCTCGAGCTGAAAGCGGTATCCAGAATTTCCGAGAACACGCCACCGCCGGACCATGCGCCCGGCACGGCCGAAATCGCGTCGGCAACTGGCGCGCCCAGCGGCCCCTCTCGTCTGTTGATCTTCATTGCTCTTGGTGTGGTGGCTGTTGCTGTCGCCGTGGTGGCGGTTCTGGCAAATTACTTCGAATCGCTGCCGGCCACTGACCCCAACGCGGCGCTGGTCGTGGGCGCTGTGGATCAGCCGGGGCAGTTGACCGAATTTTGCAAGTCGCTTGACGCGGCATTACCCAGTGATCTGGCCGGGCTGGCGCGGCGCGATCTGTTCGTCCAGGAGGCCGGGGTTGCCGGATGGGGACCGTCGCCGAACGAAGTCGTGTATCGATGTGGCCTTGCCGATCCGGTCGATCTGACATGTTCGGCTTCCTTGACCGAATTCAACGGTGTGGCGTGGCTGGCATTGCCGGGAACAGACTCCACCACCTATGTCGCTTCCGACCGACCGGTGCGGATCGCGTTGACGGTGAAGAACAGCCTCGGTATCGGACCGGTACAGGCGTTGTCCAACACCGTGGCGCAGGTACTCCAGAAGCGGGATATCTGCAAGGACGGTGCGTTGATTCCGGCTGAGACTCCCTAGCACTGGCGCCGCCGCACGAGGCGGGGTGTTAACCGGGAAGGTGGGTCAGCGCAGACCGGTGCCTCTGGCTTGAGCGGTCTTCACCATCACCGTCAGCAACTCGCTGTAGTCCAGCCCACCGGATTGCCACATCCTCGGGAACATCGAAATCGGCGTGAACCCGGGCATCGTGTTCACCTCGTTAATGATGATCTCACCATCGTCGGTGACGAAGAAGTCCACTCTGGCCAACCCTTGGCAATCCAACGCGTTGAAAGCACGTATCGCGAGATCCTGCATGGCACCGGTGATTTCATCGGTGAGATTGGCCGGAATATCAAATGTCGCGGCGTCATCCAGGTACTTGGCAGTAAAATCATAAAAGCTGAAGTCGCCCCCGAGGTGGATCTCCGCCGTGGGGGACGCCCGGACCGCTCCGTCCGGGAATTCCAGTACGCCACATTCGACCTCGCGACCGATAACAGCGGCTTCCACCAGCACTTTGGGATCGGTGATCCTGGCCTGCGCGATGGCTTCATCCAGATCTTCCCAGCGGTCCACCCGGCTGACGCCCAGGCTGGATCCAGCGCGGGCAGGTTTGACAAACACCGGCAGACCCAGGGTTTCCCGCTCGTCGACCGTCAAACCGGAACGCCCCGGACGCAGCACCACCCACTTACCCACCGGCAGACCTTCGGCGGCGAGCAGCTTCTTGGTGAATTCCTTGTCCATCCCGGCCGCGCTGGCCAGCACACCGGCCCCGACATACGGAACCCCGGCCAACTCGATCAAGCCTTGGATGGTCCCGTCCTCACCGTAGGGTCCGTGCAGCACGGGGAAGACGACATCAATCTCGACCGCCTCAACATCACCAGCGCCCGATCCGGCCAACGGGATGAGTGCACGGACCGTGGGATCGACCGACATCGCAAGCGCCGCACCAACCGGAACCTGCGGCAGCGCGCCGTCAGTGATCGCCAATGAGGTCCCTGGTGGGACCTGCACCCAGGTCCCATTGGGAGTGATGCCGATCGGCAGAACCTGGAAGAGTTCCGGGTCCAGGTGCGACATCACGCTGCCGGCCGAAACACAGGAAATCCCATGTTCGCCGCTGCGTCCACCGAAGACCACCGCGACCCGAATCCGATCAGAATTACCCAAGCTCATAGCTGACTACCCTACGGTCGCAGCAGAGCGCTTGAGCCGCAACCGCCTCACTCAGGCGTGTATCGGCGACGCATCAGCATGCTGACCAATTCTTGGGGTGGCAGGTTTTGATAGCAGACTTCGAAGACAGCCTCGGTGATGGGCATGTGCACCTGATGCCGAATGCCAAGATCACGCAGGGAACGGCAGGAAACCACGCCTTCGGCCACCTGCCCGCTGCCGGCTTCCTGGGCGGCCTCCACACCCATTCCCTCAGCGAGGCGGACCCCGAAGGTGCGGTTACGGGACAGTGGCGATGAGCAGGTCGCCACCAGATCGCCGATGCCGGCCAAACCGGCAAAGGTCGCGGCCTGCCCGCCCAACGCGACTCCGAGATTGGTGATCTCGTCCAATCCGCGGGTCATCAGCGAAGCCTGGGTATTGCGCGCCAATCCGAGCCCTTCGGCCATCCCACAGGCCAACGCGATGATGTTCTTGCCGGTTCCGGCGATCTCGGCACCGACCACGTCGGTAATGGTGTACGGGCGGAAATAGTGGTTGGCACTTGCCATCTGAACGGCAACAGCGGTGTCGTGATTGGTGCAGGCAATTACGGTCGCTGTGGCCTGACCTTCGGCGATTTCCAAGGCCAGGTTGGGGCCGCTCACCACTACTATGCGCGCCGGGTCGACATGCCCCACGCTGCTGATCAACTGGCTCATCCGCAGACCGGTGCCGATCTCGACGCCTTTGGCCAACGAGATCAGCGGCACCTTGGGTGGTAACAGGTCTCGCCAGACCGCCATATTTTCCCGCAGTGTCTGACTGGGGACCGCGCAGACCACCGCCTGCGCGCCATTGAGGGCGACCTCGACATCGCTGGTGGCGGTGAGGTTGGGCGGCAGTTCGATACCGGGTAGGTAATCGTGATTGATTTGATCGGTGTTGATATCCCGGGCGACCTTGGACCGCCGGGCCCACAATCGTACGTCCCGCCCCGCATCGGCCAGCACCTTGGCAAAAGTGGTTCCCCAGGAACCGGATCCGAGTACAGCCACCCGATTGATGCTGTGCTCGAATTTCTCCGGATTGATCCCCTGACCGGAGGCGGGTGTGCTGTTCACGCCCCGGTTTCGCTCTCCGGCCCGGTACTGACCTCCGGCTTCGGCTTGCGGTAGAGGAAGAAGTTCTTCGGCGGCTCCTCCTGTCGGATCTCGGCCACCAGATCGCGAACTGCATTCATGATCAGCAGCGAAACATCGCGGATGGCGCGGTTGTCAACCGGTTTGCCCCGATACTCGGACAGGTCAATCGGGTCGCCACATCTGACCGTCACGTCTTTGCGCGGCAACGGCTTGAATTTGCCCTCTTTGACATACGGCACAAAAATTCGTTGGGTGCCCCAGGTGGCCATCGGGATGACCGAAAAATCTCCGGAGAGGGCGAGCATGGCGACACCGGCCTTGGGTTTCATCGGCCAGTAGTCCGGATCGCGGGTAATCGTGCCCTCCGGATAGATGACCACCACTTGGCCCTTCTTCAAGGCCTGGGTGGCAACATCCAACACCTGATGGCCGGCGCCGGCGTCCCGCTCCACCGGGATCTGCTGGGTTCCACTGAGCACTTTGCCTGCCACCGGTACCTTCCACAGGGAGGCTTTGGCCATGAACCGGGGCCAGCGACCGGCCTTACGGACAAACACCGCGTTGTAGACCGGGTCCAAATGTGAGACATGATTTCCCACCAACAGAATGCCGCCCGGGCGCTGTAGTTGCTCCTTGCCCTCAAAACGCCGGCGTCCCAACAGCGCGGTGATGGGGTAGAACAGCATTTTGCACAGCTGAATCCAGCCGTTCGCTTTCTCGAAGAACGCGCTCCGGGCCACCATTTCTCCTTCTCACCACATCATCAATAGACAGGCCCCCCGGATCGTCGGACAATCTTGCAAAATCCGCCGGTCGGCCACCCATCACCCTAGGGTGTGCCGACACATTCTTCTCGGCAGCCCACAGAAGCGCGAGTGGACTGACAGCAGCCGCCCGCACCGCATACTTTTTGCCTGCTGGACTGGTTTTGTTCACCGAAGGGGTTCTGGTTCCGGTGGGTTAAGCGCAACAATGGGACGCGTGACTACCAGTGAGCAGAAACAGCAGGCAGCCGGTCTGGCCGCCAGCACCAGCGGCGCCAACCAGGACAGTGCCGGGATCCGGGCGGCCGAGCCAACCACGTCCCATGATCTGCCGGAGTTGCTGCCCAGTCAGCGACACGTGGATGGCGTTGAATCCCCACTTCAGGTAGTGCAGCCGGAGCATTTTTCTCGCGTCGAAGCAGACACCGATGAACAAGAGACCCCACTGGAGTTCGAGGGTGATCTACCGGCCGACCGATTCTACAATCGCGAGCTGAGCTGGCTCGATTTCAATGCCAGGGTGCTGGCATTGGCCGAGGACCAAGAGCAACCGCTGCTCGAACGAGCTAAATACCTGGCTATTTTTGCGTCCAACCTTGATGAGTTCTATATGGTCCGGGTGGCCGGTCTGAAACGGCGCCGGGAGATGGGACTTTCGATCACCAGCGCCGACGGGCTCACCCCGGGCGAGCAACTGGCCTTGATCTCCACCCGCACCCAGGAATTGGTGGAGCGGCACGGAAATTGTTTTACCGAAGATATTTTACCGTCGTTGGCCGAAGCCGGGATCGAACTGGTGCACTGGGGTCAGGTCGCCGAGGAAGACAAAGGCCGGCTGCAGACCTACTTCACCGATCAGATTTTCCCGGTCCTGACGCCACTGGCGGTTGACCCGGCACATCCGTTCCCCTATATCTCCAGCTTGAGCCTGAATATGGCGATCATGGTGCGCGACCCGGCGACCGGCACCGAAAGATTTGCCCGGCTGAAGGTGCCGAGCAATGTGGACCGGCTT
>JBBSRY010000103.1:0-7077 GCA_038242595.1 Mycobacteriales bacterium | reverse complement strand
GCGCCGAAGACCTGTTACAACAGGCGCTCCTACGAATGTACGTGCGATGGAACCACATCGAATGCGCCACCGTGGACGCCTACGCCCGCACGGTGATCACCAGACTCGCGATCGACGAAGCCCGAAAGCCCTATCGGCGATCGGAGATCAGCGGGGAGCTGCCAGAAATGCCCGTGGCCGATACCAATGTTGCGGACATTCTGGCGGTTCGAGATGCACTGCAACGTGTTCCACCTCGACAACGAGCAACCGTGGTATTGCGTTATTACCAGGGACTTTCCGTGGCCGAAACCGCCGCGGCGCTCGGTGTCAGCGAGGGCACGGTCAAGTCTCAGACCGCACGCGGACTCACCGCGCTGCGGGCCGAACTCGGAGGCGGTGATGCCTTCGAGATGGCATCACCTGAATCCATAGAGGCGAGGAAATGAACAGAAAGCTGGATCTGGAGAACGGGTTTCCCGGCGAGCCGCCACTGGGTATCGATTTCGACCAGTTGGTGTCGGTCGGAGGACGTCGTGTCCGACGGCGCCGCAATGCTGCTGTGTTCGGAGCAGCTTCGGTGGCCGTGATCATTGTGGTGGGTACTTCGCTTCTGGTTCCGCGACTGCGTGAGAGTGGTGCTTCAGGAGGGATCCCTGGCTGCGCAGCAGTTCTCGGTCCGACCAGCAGCGCAAGCCCGCAGACATCTACATCAGCATCGAATGCCGGGCCGGTCACCTCAACCAGCGAACCGGTTGCCACCAGTAGCCCGTCGCCCGCATCACTCACCGGGGCGCAACCCGCTGCCGCACCCCCGAGCGGCGCGATGACATCACTTTCTGGCGTGATCGGTGATGACGGATCTGCGGCCGTCAACGGAGCTTTGACCGAAAGCGATGCTGTGCCGACGACAGTCGGAGTCACGTCAGCAGGCACCGTGCTTACGCTCGACCCCGCATTGGCCCAGGACGGCCTGACGGCAATCGTGTGGGAGCAACTCAATGCGCAGGGCGCCAGCGCCAGGACCAACACCCAACTTGGCATCCCCAGTTTCAACCGGGGTTCGATCAGCGATCCGAATACCCTGGGTTGGCAAGTGAGCCTCGACACTTTCTTGGACACACCGCGGGGCAGTGGAGATTTTGGCATTTACATTGCGTATGACGGGCAAGCGGTGCCGGCCTGTCACGAGGGTGAACTGGATCGCCGGGTGACCTACCCGGACGGAACGGTCGTTGATCTCACCAGCGGTAGTTTCCAGAGCGACACCATCGATTCTTCCGGGGCCACCACGTCTACGATGCGTAATTCGGTGCATGCGGTCGCTTTCCACCCAGATGGGACGACTGTCGTTGCGATGTCGTCTGATTCGCTGAATTTTATTGGGCCGCTCGGCGAGACCAGCGGTTCGACACCGGTGTCCTTGGAGTTGGTGGCAGAACTGGCGGCAAATCCGAACTTTGCACGCTCCAGCAAGTTGGCGGCCGAGGTCACCGAAACTACTCGTAAGTCAGAGGTTCCCGACATTCTTGGCCTGACTCAGGACGAAGCTGCCGTTGCCCTGCAGGACGCCTTCTTTGAAATCGACCCGGAAATTGTGGTGGAACCCGTGGCAGATCCGGCCGCCGTCGGGAAAGTGGTCGATCAATTCCCCGCGGCGGGTCAGGTCGTCGAGCAGTTCGGGAAAGTGCAAGTCACCATCGGTGGTGGACGCGTTTCCGAGGTTTCGACCACCGAAGGCCAAGACATCACTTCAACCGCTGCTACCCCGGTGGCAACAGAATCGAGTGCGGCGTCGACGTCGACTGCTGGATCTACGTCAAGTGCGGCTACCGGACCAATATCGTGGCCGGAGACCGAGGGCCGCTGACAAGACCGGGGTGGGTGAAGAACTCGGTGGGCGGCAGCGTAAATGTTGCCGCCCACCGGGTTACATCGGATCAATCAGGAACGCGGCGACCGCATCCACCAGATAACGGGCGTCGTCCACCCCGCCGAGCTCGCGTGTGGAATGCATGGACAGAATCGGAATCCCGACATCCACCGTCCGAACGCCAAGACCGGTGGCCACAAACTTGCCAAGGGTCGATCCGCAGCTGACGTCATTGCGTCCGACGAAGGTCTGTACCGGCACGTGCACCGTCTGGCAGGCTCGCTTCCAGGCGGCGATTCCGACCGCGTCGGTCCCATAGTGTTGGTCGGCATTGACTTTCAACGCCGGACCTTGATTCATCAGCAGAAAATGTCCGGGGTCGTAGAAGGACTGGTAGTTCGGATTCACCGCGTGCGCAGCGTCGGCCGATAGGCAGCGAGACGCTGCCAGCATCCGGCCCATCTCTTGGGCGCCACCGCCCAAAGCGCCGACAATATTGGCGATGACTCGCTGCAGCAGCGGGCCGCCGGCGCCGGTGAAGGTGCCGGAGCCGACTTCCTCGTGATCGAAAGCAGCGAACACAGCAATGGTGTCGAAATCGCCACCGGCTTCGGCGATACGCAGAAGTGCCGTGAGGCCGGCGTGGCTGGAGGATAGGTTGTCCAGTCGCGGCGCCGCCAACATTTCTTGATCTCGCCCCAGCAATGCCGGCGGTGTCAGATCGTGCAGGATGAGATCGTGACCGGCGATATCGGCTACTGGGCAATCAATCTCACCGCTAAGGAAGTCCAGTAAGTCACCGGCGTTGGCCGCTCCCAGTCCCCACAGGGGCAACAGGTGCTGCTGCGGGTTGAGTTTCAGTCCGTTCGGATTCACACCTCGGTCAAGGTGGGGTGCGAGCTGCGGAATTCGCAGTAACGGGCGGTCAATCTTGACCGAGTGTGAAGTGCCGTCCAGCAGGGTGATTCGACCAGCAAGGCCCAGGTCGCGATCGAGCCAGGAGTTCCACAGGGTCCCGCCGTAGACCTCGATGCCGATCTGTTGCCAACCGGCAGTTCCGCAATCAGGTTGTGGTTTGACCTTCAGGACAGGTGAATCAGTGTGCGCGGCCAAGATTCGCAGACCGGTCGTCGAGGTTGCCGATTCCGGAACCCACCAAGCGATCACGGTGCCGTCGACCACCACGTAGTACCCACCGGGAGTGGAATCCCAGCTCTCGGTGAATTGTCGGTGGGTGAAACCAGCGGCGTCCAGTCGTCGTGATGCTTCGGCGGTGACATGCAGCGGGGTGACGCCGGCGGAAATGAAGTCGGCCAGATCCAGCGCCACCGCTGTTCGATCCTGTGTCACGTGTCTGCTCCCGTTCGAGGTGATCTTGGGTTCAAGCCTATGCCCGGGGGAGTGGGGTCTCGACTGACGGGCGGTGGGTCTCGATGTTGCTCGACCAACGAAAGGGGGAATCTTGGCTGGTTACTGCGATGCGTTCAGCCATGGGGTACCCCGATCAGAAAAACGTATGAATGAGATCGACCACGGTATTGCCCTCGACCACTGGAATAAGTCGCCAGCGATCGAACATGGAGCACGGGTGGGAAATACCGGATCCCACCCAATCACCCACCTGAAGATCAGCATCAGCACCAAGCCGAACGTAGGCGTGCTGATCGTTCAGACCGACGATCTCGGCCGAGAAGTCTTGGGCCCCGGTCGTTTCCGAGCGGCGAATCGCCTGCGGCTGGGGAAATCCGGAGTCGTAGGCGGCGTCCCGCCTACCCATCGTCAGGAGGGCCAACCCTGGCTCGGGACGCGAGGAGACCTGAGCCCAGATACGCAGGGCGGCAACAAACTTCGGACTGTCAGTGACACCTCGACTGGCCGGTGTGAGTCGTTCATAGAGGCCATGATCATGGGTGAGGTAACAGCCGCTGCGCAGGACTGTCCGAAACCGGGTTGGAAATTCTGCAGCGGCGAAGATTTCCACCACGCGATCGAAGTAGGTACTTCCGCCCGCAGACACGATGACCTCACCGGCCAGTAGCCCCAACTCTGACAATGACAGTGCCAACTTCGCCAACTCGGTGAGAAAGGCATCAACCAGAACCAGGGTATGCGCCTGGTCCTCGCCGGCGATGATGCCCTCGTAACCTGCGACCCCGGCAAGCCGCAGCGACGGAGCCGCATTCACCGCTCGAGCCACCTTGCGCGCCTCGTCGGGAGTGCGGCATCCGGTGCGCGCCCCCATTGCGCCCAGGTCCACCAACACCTCACCCGGAACTTCGGTAAAAGCCTTCGCGGCAAGTTCCACTCCTGCGATGGAGTCCACCCAGAACAAAATCCGACAGTCCGGATCGGCGGTAACTTCGGCCGCTATCCAGGCCAGCCCGGCCTCGTCGACCACCTCGTTGGCGATCAGGATCGCCTGAACCCCAAAGGCCCGATACACCCGGGCCTGCCACACGGTGGCCGCGGTGATGCCCCAGGCACCCGAGTCCAATTGGGCTGCAAACAGTTCCGGAGACATCGTCGTTTTACCGTGCGGGGCCAGCGACACATCGTGCCGGCTGCACCATCGTGACATATGCGCCAAGTTGGACTTCATGGCGTCCCGGTCCAAAGTGAGAATCGGCCCGCCGAACCCGCCGCTGAACAGATCCCGACCCTGTGCGGCCAATTCGGCAACGGTCAGTTCGGCGGCATCCGGCGGCATCGATTTGTATCGCCAATCGACCGGGTCCCGAGCCAGTGCCTGCACCGCCGTCACATTGATGTTCATGCTGCTACCTCCAAGATCCAGGTGGGGCCGGCAACAGGAATACGCTTCGAGGTCAATCGCAATCCCCCGGAGTCGGAATCGACATCGAAGATGTTCACCGCATTGGAATCTCGCACCGCGCAGAACAGCTCATTACCGCTGAGCATCAGGTGCTGCGGCCACTTGCCGGCGGCCGGCACCTCTGCGATCAACATCATTGAGGTGCTGCTCACCGAAACGATCCCGATGGTGTCGAAACCGCGATTACCGACATAGGCAAAACGCCCATCGGGACTGAGCACAATGTCACTCGGATAGTTATTGCCAGAACCACCAAAAGTACTGGGGGTACTACGAACCCAGGTAAGTTGCCCCTGATCTGATGTTGCATACCAACTGACGGTCGAAGATAATTCGTCGGCAACCAGGACGCCCTGTGGGTGGAAAACGCCATGACGCGGACCGGAACCGGGCGGCGACGATGCGCTCCACAACGGCGAGTGTGCCAACTTGCCGGCGGCAGGATCCCATCGAAATCCGTGCAGGGCGTCGGCGCCCAGGTCGCAGACCAGTGCCACGTCGCCCGAGGGAGCGAAAAGTGCCTGGTGGAAATGGGACGACTGCTGGCGCTCCAGAACCGGGCCGGAACCAGAAATCTCTACTACATCGGTGATCTCGCCCAGGTGCCCGTCACTGATCGGTCGCACCACCAGGCTTGAACTGCCGTAATTCGTGGTCAGCAAGTAGCGTCCGGTGGGATCGACCACCAGGTGGCAGGGCTCCACGCCGCCGCTGGGCGTCCGAGACTGCAGACTCAGCCCATCCCCGGTGAGATGAAAGGTCAGCATTTCGCCAGTGTCGGCAGCCGAAGCGGCAAAAACGGTCGATTCTGCGGCGGCAAGGGACACTGTCCCGGGCACCGAAACAGCGAGATCCTCCAGCGGCAGAGATTTGCCCGCCAGTAGCGAACCAATCAACAACCTCTGGGCCGCAGTAGATTCAGCCACGACGTAATCCCATTCCGGCCAATGCCCCGGTGAGCCGGCCATCGCTCAACACGGGGATCCCATTGACCAGAACATCATCGATGCCAACACTGACGCTGCGCGGAATGTCATAGGTAGCAGTATCTGACACCGTCAGCGGGTCCACCACTGCCAGGTCGGCCCACGATCCCGGTCGGACCACACCCCGGTGCGAAAGTCCGAAGCGTCGCGCCGGGCGGCCGGCCAGTCGGGCAGCAATCTCGGCCCAACTGAAATCGGCCAATTCTCGGGTGTGCCGGCCCAGGTAACGAGCAAAGGTGCCCCAGCCTCGGGGATGCGGATGCGACCCCTGGTAGATACCATCGGATCCAGCCAGCTGCAACGGATGTCGCAACAGTGCTCGCAGCTCTTCCTCGGTTCGCCCGGGCGGCAACGCAAATACCGCGCTCACCTCCAGGTGGGAATCGGCCAGAATCTGATAACACCAGTCCGGCACCGCCAAACCCGCCTGCGCCGCGGCGGCGGACACTGATAGACCCTCGGCACATTGATGTTGGGGAGCAGCAATTCTGGCCAATCGAGCACGGTCTGACCAGCCCGCACCCATATCCGGCCGGGCCTGCACCGTTGGGTACCAATTCTTGATTATGTCAGCCAGAACGGCGGGGTCCGCGAGTCGGGCGGTGGCTGCGCAAACCCCTAATGCGAGCAGGTCCGGGGGTAGTAAGGGCATGCTCAGCAGGGTGAAAGCGCTCCGATACGGGTAGGCATCGAATGACAGGTCGACCCCGGATGCCGCTGCCTCTGACAACAAATCTGACAATAGATCGGCCGGGCCGTGGTAGTGCGAGATATGTCCCCGCACAGCGCTTTCGCTGCAGATTTGGACTACCTCGGCTATCCCGCGGGGCGCGTCGTTCTCGTATCCACGCATGTGCGTGACGTAGAGACCGCCGGCCGCGGCCACCGGTCGGCACAGCGCAGCAAGTTCGGCCGCATCAGCGAAGTAACCCGGGGCGTAGTCCAGTCCGCTGGATAGACCCAGCGCACCCTGCGCCATACCGGTGGCGATCATCTCCTGCAGTTCGGCCAGCTCAACCGGAGAAGTCGCGCGAGAGTCATTACCCAGCACCATATGTCGGACCGTGCCGTGCGGAACCAAATACCCGACATTGATCGGGGTGGCGCCATCGTAACCGGCCAGAAGTTGACCAACACCGCCGCCGTGATAGCTCGGATGGGAGCCATTGATGGCGGCGAAATATTCTGTCGCGTAGGCGCCATCGCCTGGGGCGAAGGACACCCCGTCCTGCCCGGCAATCACCGTGGTCACCCCTTGGCGCAGCAGGGCCAGCTGCGTCTCCGGTTCGAAAACCGCGGCGTCAGCGTGGGAATGCGTGTCGATAGATCCAGGCATGATGTACCGATCGGTGCAATCGATGGTCAGGTCAGCACGAGCGTCCACAGTGCCCACCTGGGCGATCCGG
>JBBSRY010000102.1:0-7138 GCA_038242595.1 Mycobacteriales bacterium | reverse complement strand
CGAGATTGGTGACCACCGTGCCGCCCAGGTCCAATGACAGGGTGGGGCGGGGAGGAGCTGCTGAACTGGTGGCGTCAGCGAGGTCGCTGGTGGTTGGGGTCGGTGCTTCAACGGAGCTGGCGGCCGGAAGAGTCACTTCCGCGCTCGGCGAGCCCGATGCGTCCACGCCCGTGCATCCGGTGAGAAGTGCCAGCAGGCCGACCAACACGAGCGCCGGGGGAAACGGGTAGGTCCGGGGCATACCGCCAGTATTGCCCATGATGGCCAACGTCAGTTGGAAGCGACCTTCGGCGTGGACGAAGATTTGCCAGAGCTGGTGGATTTTCCGCTGCCGGAACTTTTGCTACTGGAGCTTGCACTACCAGAACCGCCGCTACCAGAACCTCCGTTACCGGAACCTCCGTTACCGGAACCTGTGCTGCCGGAACTTGCGGCCGGCGTCGTTGCCGGGGTGCTGGGCTTCGACGCGGATGAATCCGAACTGGAGCTGCCGGAATCCTTCGCGGCCGCCGCGTCCTTCTTGGACGGGTTCAACGATTCGTTGTTACTGGAGCGAGAGTCGTTGCGATAGAAGCCGCTGCCTTTGAAGACAACACCAACGGACCCGTAGACCTTGCGCAGCTTGCCTTCGCAGACCGGGCAGACCGTGAGGGCATCATCGGTGAAAGCCTGGAATTCTTCGAGTTCGTGACCGCATTCGGTGCAGAGGTACTGGTAGGTGGGCACGAGTAAACCTCCGGAGCGAGCGAAGCGAGCCTCCGGCGGGAGGTGCGATTGCGTGACGACGTGGTCAGAGCGAACTCGCGCAATGCGAGTCTTAGCACTCTGATGGGAAGACTGCTAATTAAATGATGCGCCAGGATGCGCCGTAGTGCAAACCTGGGGGCGTGTGATTTCACCTCCGCTCGGGCTCGGCCGTCAGGAAAGCGCCACCAAACCACCTGCCGGAGTGACCAGATGGGTCACCGGAACATCGAGAACTCCACTTGGTACCTCCTCCACGTACTCATCGTCGAAGACCACTGCGATCAACGCGGCCGGATACTCCGGGGACGATTGCTCCAGGAGCGCCAGCGTGCGGTCGTAGTGACCGCCGCCGCGACCAAGGCGATAACCGGCCCCATCTACCGCGAGCGCCGGAACCAGAATTGCGGCCGCTTCCAACGCTGCGTGTTCGCCCAGTAGTGCCCCGGTGGGCTTGGCAATGCCCAGCGGACCCGGCTCGACCTCGCCAGGGGCGTACTGGGCCCAGTCCAACGGTTGCGCTCCGACAACCACCGGAACCAGAACGGTGACGCCGAATTTGACCAGCAAATCCAGCAGTTCAATTCCCAGAGGTTCGGTATCCAGCGGAAGGTAGGCACAAATGGTGTCGGCCTCGGCCAGCGGAGCGGCGAGATGCGCCAGCACAGCGTTACGAGCCGATTGGCGCTCCTGCGGACTGCGTGACTTGCGGGCGGCGATGAGTCGTTCGCGCCAGGGCCACTTATCGCTCTCATCCAGCGAGCCACCCATCGCTTGCTGCAAAATCGGGTCGGCCGGGTCCCAATCGATCTCCAGGCCTTCCGGGAGAGCGGGCAACTCGGCGTTGCTGCCCGAACCGTCAGAGGTATCCGAGGGTTCAGATTCATTCGTCATCGCATCACCGTATTCGCCGTCACCGACAACGAGCTATTTGCTGCCTGAATCCGCCGGTCGAGCGGGCCGCCGATGTGCCCAGCGGTCATCGGGAAGCGACCTGTTGCGGCCATTCGCGCCGGCACTGACCGCCAGTGGGGCAGTTCAGGCTATAGGTTTGACACTCATGTGGACTCTTGCCGTAATTGATCGCTTGGGGGCGGTGAACCTATGCGTTCGGTGACCGACCAACTAGGCCTGGTGCTGGCGGCTTCGGTGACGCCAGCACCCGTACGGACCGCGATCTCCGAAGCACAGGGTTTGTTGTGCGCAGAGGAAGTGGTGGCATCTGCCGCGTTGCCGGCCTTCGACCAAGCCGCAGTTGACGGATACGCCGTGCGTAGCGTCGACGTCGCCGGCGCCACCGCGGAAAACCCGGTCAGGCTGCCGGTGGTGGGCGAGATAGCGGCCGGCGCCCGGACAGCCCATCGTCTACAACCCGCGCAGGCTGTCTACGTCGCAACCGGAGCTCCGTTGCCGACGATCGCCGACACGGTTATCCCGCGTTATGCCACCGACGGGCACACGGCCAGAGTCTCTGTTTCTCAAGCGGTGCCCTCGGGCGGTTACGTTCGGCATGCCGGCGAGGACGTTCAACCCGGAGATGTTGCTGTCCGCTCCGGAGCGTTCATCGGCTCGGCCCAAGTTGGTTTGCTGGCCGCAGTCGGACGGGACAAGGTGCTGGTGCATCCGCGTCCCCGGTTGTCGATCATCTCGGTGGGCGAAGAACTGGTCGACGTTGCTCGAACCCCCGGCCCCGGGCAGGTCTACGACGTCAACTCCTACGCTCTGGCCGCCGCCGCCCGTGATGCCGGCGCCGAGGTCAATCGGATCGGGATTGCACCATCTGACCTTCGCAAATTGCGTGAACTCGTCGAGGCCCGGCTACTGGTCAGTGAAGCGGTCATCATTTCTGGCGCAGCCGGTGGTGCCAGCGCCGAAGTGATCGTCGAGGCACTGGGTGAGCTGGGCACCATCGACCTGACACGGGTTGCCATGCAGCCGGGTTCGGCGCAGGGGTTCGGTCTCCTGGGCTCGGATCAGGTGCCGACCTTCCTGCTCCCGGCCAATCCGGTCAGCGCGCTGGTGGTCTTCGAAATCATTGTGCGGCCGGCCCTACGGGTGATGCTCGGCCGGCGGAATCCGTATCGCCGTACCGTGACGGCACGCACCTTGGCTCCGATCAGCTCACCACCGGGACGACGCTCATTCTTGCGCGGGCAGCTGATGCGCGATGATGACGACGAGTATTTGGTCCACATCCTGGGCGCCGGCGGCACCCATCTACTGGCCTCTCTTGCCGAGGCCAACTGTCTGGTGTTGATCGATGAGGACGTCACCGAAGTCCCGGCCGGTGCTGAGATCGCTGTCTCTTTCCTGGCCCAGCGGGCCTAATACCGGTGTCAGCCGTGGAAAATTGGCTGACCTCTGTCCGGCGGCCGGGTTGGCCGGCCGAGCTGGGGCCGGTGCAAACGGGTGTCGGCGCCGTGGCGTTGCGACCGTTACAACGCAGCGACGGAAGCCGTTGGCGGGCACTACGTTTACGCGACCGCTCACTGATCCAGCGGTGGGATCCGTCGTCGACTTTGACCTGGCAGCAGCGCCACTCTCCGCAGCAGTGGGCAGCCCACCGCCACTTGCTCAATCGGGCGGCCCGACAGGGCGCCGCGTTGCCATTTGCCATCACCATCAACGGACGTTTCGCCGGCCAGGTCACCGTCGGCGGCGTGGTCCGTGGACCGCTGCATTCCGGCTGGATCGGATATTGGGTCGACTCGGCCGCCGGCGGCCACGGGGTGGCGACAGCGGCGGCCGCGTTGGCCACCGCGCACACACTCAGTGTCGGCGAGCTACACCGGTTGGAAGCCACCGTTGCGCCGGCCAATGTGGCCAGTCAAAAGGTGTTGACCCACCTCGGTTATCGGCAAGAGGGGCTGCTGAAGCGATATCTGGATATCGACGGTGGCTGGCTGGACCATCAGTTGTGGGCATTGACGCGGGAAGAAGTGCCCGGCGGACTGCAGGACCTACTGCGTCATTGGCGTTCGGCCTCCTGAACCCGCCGGCTCAGGGCAGGAAGTGCGCCGATCTATCCGCCCCCGGCAGCGCCGATACCGAAGAAGTTGATAGCGATCGGGGATGACACGCTGCGCTAAATGAGCGGCCGGCCGCGTGTCATCCCCCGGGTTTGGGACTGGTGTGGCTAGCGTGACAGATCTAGACATAGCGGTGTTTGATGCCGCCATGCGGTGCGTGCGTGGCAACCGATGCTGCGGACCGGGTCGAGAATGGGGTTGATGGCATGACGGTTCCACAGTCGTTGCTGGTCGCCGCGCTGGCCTTGGCCTGGCTGATTGTCCTGGTACCCATGGTGTCCCGCAAGGGCCGCACCGTGGAGGAGACCGTCGAGGGTCGCGGCTTCCGCGTTCTGCAGCGCAGTGATTCCACTTCGACACCGTCGCGGTTCCGCCGTCGTTCTTCGATTATCTCTGGTGGGGAATCCGTTTCTGGTGGCGAATCCAGCTCAGCGGATGAAGCCGAAGAAGCCGCCGATTCCGAGTCATCGGTGCTGGCGGACTACCCGCAGACCGAGGCGGCCAAGAGATGGCTCGCCGCGCAGACTGCAAGCCGCACCACGGGGGAACTGGAAACCGACATGATTGATCGCAACGAGGACACCGACATGGATTCGACGACTGAAATTGCTGTCGTCGAGTACGACGAGTCTGAATCCGCTGAATCGACCGAGTATGTCGGTGGGGGCATCGCACCTGAGTTCGAAGAAGCGGAGCACGAACAAGCGGAGTACGAAGAAGCGGATTACGGACAAGCCGGGTACGCCCAGCCGGAAATTCCGGAGGCCGCCTACCAAGCGTCCTACCAGGAGCAGGCCTACGAGCCGGTGTCCCATGAGAATCACCGTAGACAGGGGCGCGGCGGCTTCGACCCGCAAGCAGCTGAAGCGGCCCGTCAGTTCCGTTACGGCAAGCGGCAGCGGGTTGCGCTGATTCTGCTGGTGCTCACCGTCCTTCTCGGTGGCGCTGCGGTGATGCTGTTACCGACGCTGTGGATCGGGGCCGGGGTTACCGGACTGCTGTTGGTCATTTACCTGACGTACCTACGTCGTCAGGTCCGAATCGAGGAAGACGTTCGGCAGCGTCGACTTGCTCGGCTGCAGCGGGCCCGCCAGATTCGCCCCGAGCACTACAACGACGCCGAGGTCGAGTACTCCCACGCACCTGAATACGCGGCCGACACCTACCCCGCAAGCCAGATTCCGGGACCCGCCTATGACCGCCGTGGACGAGTCGTAGTAGACCTTGAGGATGACGATCCCGGTTTTGACGATCTGGATCAGTACGAACCCATCGTTTACAAGCGTGCTTCCGGCCAGTAAGTTCCGCCATTGGCCTGCTGACCCGACATGATTGGCCAGTTGGCCAGACGTGTAGATCAGTAACGGCCGCCCCGTCCAGGAAAGCTGAGGCTCAGGTCCCATATGACATCTCAGGGGCGCGGTGTTTATCAGCAGGGCAATGCGAGTATCCGCTTCGATTGGGGGCTGGAAGGCGCCGGGGCTATTTCCGCCGGCGCCGGCATTGTGGTGGTGGTGGATGTTCTTTCGTTCACCACCTCGCTGTCCGTGGCGCTCGACCACGGCATCGATGTCTTTCCCTATCGGCTGCGCGATAGGTCGGCGGCCGCCTTTGCCGCCTCCCGGCAGGCGGTGCTTGCGGTCGGACGCAGCGAAGCCGGTCCGGCCGGCGTCTCACTCTCGCCCGCCTCTGTTCGTGCGGCGGCCGCTGGCGCCGGACCGCTTTCCAAATCCCGCCGATTGGTACTGCCCTCACCGAACGGTTCGGCGATCGCCAAGTCGATGGCTGAGCGGGGGGCCGTGGTGCTGGGTGCAAGCCTGCGCAATGCCACCGCGGTAGCCGGCTGGATCGACAAACATGGGCAGGGTCAGCCGGTCGCGGTGATTGCCTCCGGCGAGCGTTGGCCAGGTGATTTGTTACGCCCCGCGATCGAAGATATGTGGGGCGCCGGCGCCGTTATCGCCGAGATGCAGTCGTATCGGCGCGTCACCTCATCACCAGAGGCGAATGCGGCGGCTGCGGCGTACCTCCAGGTGCAGGGGCGGATGCTGGAATCGTTACAGACCTGCGCCTCCGGCCGAGAACTGATCGACGATGGTTATGGCAACGAAATTTCGGTGGCGGCCGAGCTGGGAAGTTCGTCAGTGGTCCCGATTCTGCGCGGAGAATGCTTCACCGCAGCCTGACTCTTCTCTGGTGGGCGGCTTCCTCGAGACTGCCTCTGCCGACCGGACTCCGACCAGCAGATTCGGACTCTGCCGCACCCGGCTGATAGTGTCATCAGGCTCGCGGGTTACACCGCGTGCGGGGCTGTAGCGCAGTTGGTAGCGCGTCTCGTTCGCATCGAGAAGGTCCGGGGTTCGATTCCCCGCAGCTCCACAGAGAACCCCATTTCGAAGCTGAAATGGGGTTTTTTGTGGTCCGATGGCGGGCCCTGCTCGACCTCGACACAGTCTGAGGGCGTTGACTTGGGGGAGGAGGTTTTCACCATGGATACAACGAGTCACCAAGGGCCGGATACCCGTCTACAAATGGCCCTTGAGTCAGGTTCGTCGTCGGCGAGACTGCAACTCTGGAAAGCAAGAGTCGGAGGGGGAATCTGAAATGATCACCGTTGGGGTAGATCTGTCCGCCGAACCGGTGAAAACGGCGGTGGCCGTGCTGTTCTGGGATTCAGCGGGCGCCACCGTCACCGATCTCACCCTCAGGGCGACCAACGAGACCATCCTGAGCGCCTCGCAGGATGCGGCGAAAGTGGGCATCGATTGCCCGTTGGGATGGCCGCGACAGTTCGTGGATTTCATCGCTCGTCACGAGGCGGGACAGGTTCAACCGGAGGAGGCGCAAAGCGTGTCGGCCCGGAAATCATTGGTGTTTCGCCGCACCGACCTGCACCTGATCAACCAGGGCGGCCCGACGCCGTTGAGTGTTTCCACCGACCGTATCGGGAATGCGGCAATGAGAGTTGCCGGCCTGCTGGCGGTGTGGGAGCAGCAGGACGGGGTCATCGACCGTTCCGGCGCCGGACGCATCGTCGAGGTCTACCCGGCGGCCGCGCTCCGAAGATGGGGTTTCAACTCACGCCAGTACAAGGGCAAGATCCACGCGGTGGCTCGAAAGACGCTGGTATCTAACTTCTTTGCAGCAACAGCGGGGTGGCTCGATATCCCGGCGCACCTGCGACTGCTCTGCGAAGTCTCCGATGACGCCTTCGACGCCGTGATTGCCGGGCTCAATGCCAGGGCCGCTACCGTTCCAACGGCGGTATCGGCGCCGGCGGATGCGCAGGATATTGCGGCAGCCACACTCGAAGGCTGGATCGCGGTGCCTACCGGCGCACTGGCCGACCTCGATCCACGTCGCTG
>JBBSRY010000101.1:0-7222 GCA_038242595.1 Mycobacteriales bacterium | reverse complement strand
TCTGGTTTCCCTCATCGTCCCAGGCGACCAACACCCGGTGTTTGCCCTCGACGATGCGAGCCAGGTTTTCGCTGACGCCGAACCGATCCGGGAACGACTCGTGGAGTCTGGCCTGGACATGCAGCGCCACCGCAGGTCCGACCAGTTGTAGCAGCATGATCGGTGACATCGGCAGCCCGAGCGGCGCCAGGGCGCCGTCGGCGACCTCGGCCGGTGTGCCCTCATCGATGGCCGCCAGGATCTCGCCCATGAAGCGCAACAACAGTCGGTTGACCACAAAACCAGCCGCGTCCGCGCTCAGGATCGGGCCCTTCTTCAAAGCTTTGGCGACGGCAAAAGCTGTTGCCAGGCAGGCGTCATCGGTGGACTCGGCCTTGACGATCTCGACCAGCGGCAGCATCGCGACCGGGTTGAAGAAGTGGAAGCCGAGAACCCGCTCCGGGTGCTGCAGATCGGTGGCCATCGCAGACACGGATAGCGCCGAGGTGTTGGTGGCCAGGATGGCTTCCGGGCTGATGTGCTTTTCCAGTTCGGCGAACACCTTCTTCTTGACGTCGATTTCTTCGAAAACTGCTTCGATGATGAACTCGGCGTCGGCAAAGACCGCGTAGTCCAGCGATCCGGAGATCAAACCGGTCAACCGGTTTGACTCGTCGGCGGAGATCCGGCCCTTCTTGGCGAGTCCGGCGATGTCCTTGGCGATGCCGGCCAGTCCCTTGTCCAAGCGTTCCTGATCAACATCGGTGAGTACCACCGGCACATGCATATTGCGGGCAAACAGCAGGGCGAGCTGGGCGGCCATCAGACCGGCGCCGATGACGCCAACTTTGGTGACCTTGCGGGCCAGACCGGGGCTGGGCGCGCCGACCGGTTTACGAGCCCGCTTCTGGGTCAGATTGAAAGAGTAGATGCCGGCCCGGAACTCATCAGAGTTGATGAGGTCCGCCAGCGCGTCCCCTTCGGCCTTGAGACCATCGTCCAGCGAGGCGGTCCGGGACAACTTGATCATTTCCAATGCCCGGTAGGGGGCGGGGGAGGCGCCCTTGGTCTTCATATCGGCAATGATCTTGCCGCGTTCCAGGGCTTCGGACCAGACTTCATCGGCATTGGCGGCGGTCTCGTCCCAACGATT
Organism: Mycobacteriales bacterium; assembly: GCA_038242595.1. Lineage (GTDB taxonomy): Bacteria > Actinomycetota > Actinomycetes > Mycobacteriales > Nakamurellaceae > Nakamurella. The sequence continues at coordinate 6,090 of JBBSRY010000101.1, read as the reverse complement.
CACCGTGGTCTTGCCGTCCAGTACCGAGGCCATCCAAATGAATGACTGCTCCAGGAAATCAGCCGCGTCCAAGACCACGTCGACCACTCCGAGTGTGAGCGCGTCCTTCGGCTTGAGCGAACGGTTTTGGTTCAGCGAGTTCTCGATGATCACGGTCACCGCATTTTCCGGCCCGACAATCTTGGGCAGCAGTTGCGTACCACCCCAGCCGGGCAGGATGCCGAGAAATACCTCGGGGAAAGCCATCATCGCCGTATTTGATGCCAGCGTCCGGTAGTGACAGTGCGCGCCGAGTTCGAGGCCGCCGCCCAACGCCGCGCCATTGATGAAGGCGAAGGTGGGAATCTCGGTTTCGTGCAACTTTCGGAAAGTGTTCTGGCCCAGAGCGCCGAAGGCCCGACCGGTTTCCCGGCTGGACAGGATGCTGATCCCGGACAGATCCGCGCCGACGGCAAAGATGAACGGCTTACCGGTGACGGCGATTGCCGTGGGCTTGGCAGCAATGGCCTCGTCGATAGCAGCTGACAGCGAGGCCAGGCCGGCCGGTCCGAAGGTGGACGGGCGGGTGTGGTCCTTGCCGTTGTCAATGCTGATCAACGCCACCTGGCCGGCCACCCCGGGAACGTGCAACAGCCGGGTGGTGGCCTTGGTGACAACTTCTTGCGGGAAGAGTTCGGTCAGGTCGGTCATTTGCTCTCTCCTGCAGTAGCGGTGTCCGTTGTCGAGCCGTCGAAATGAGGGTTTTCCCAGACGATGGTGCCGCCCATACCAAGGCCAACACACATGGTGGTGATGCCGTAGCGGACCTGCGGGCAGGCCTGGAACTCACGAGCCAGCTGAGTCATCAGCCGGACACCGGAGGAGGCAAGTGGGTGGCCCATCGCGATGGCGCCGCCATACGGATTGACCCGGGGGTCGTCATCGGCCATACCGAAGTGGGAGGTGAAAGCCAGCACCTGAACGGCGAAGGCCTCGTTGATCTCGATGATCCCGATCTCATCAAGGGTGAGACCGGCCTTGGCCAAAGCCTTCTCGGTAGCCGGGATCGGGCCGGTGCCCATGGTCTCCGGATCCACCCCGGCAAAGGCAAAGGACACCATCTTCATCCGGACCGGAAGGCCCAACTCGGCAGCAGTCTCGGCGGAGGCCAAGATACAACCGGTGGCGCCGTCGGTCAGCGGGGAAGCGTTGCCGGCGGTGACCCGGCCGTGCGGACGAAACGGGGTGCGCAGGTTGGCCAGCGAGTCGACAGTGGTTTCAGGGCGAGCCAGTTCGTCCTGGGTCGCCAGTCCCCAACCATTGGTTGTTGAGGCGGTGGCCACCGGAACCAGGTCGGGTTCAATATTGCCATCGGCCAAAGCTTTGGCGTACTTGGCCTGCGAGGCGGCGGCGAAGGCGTCGGCGCGCTCCTTGGTCAGTTCGGGCCAACGGTCGTGCAGGTTCTCGGCGGTGTTACCCATGTTCAGGGCGGAGGGATCGACCAACCGGTCGGCGATGAAGCGGGGGTTCGGATCGGCCCCCTCACCCATCGGGTGGTGGCCCATATGTTCGACACCGCCGGCAATCACCACGTTATAGGCACCGGCCACGATGCCGGAGGCGACGGTGGTGACAGCGGTCATGGCGCCGGCACACATTCGGTCGATGGCGAAACCGGGAACAGACTTGGGGAGGCCGGCCAGGATTGCCGTGGTGCGACCGATGGTCAGTCCCTGATCGCCGGTCTGGGTGGCGGCGGCAATTGCCACCTCGTCAATGCGTTCCGGAGGTAATTCCGGGTGTCGGCGGACAAGCTCACGAATGACCTTGACCATCATGTCGTCAGCGCGGGTTTGGGCGTATTGCCCCTTCTCGTTGGCCTTGCCGAATGGGGTGCGGACCCCTTCGACAAATACGACGTCATTCAGGGTGCGGGGTGCAGGTGACACGGGTGCTCGCTTCCTCGTGATTCGGCCGAATCCTCGGTGTGCATCTGACGACACGACCCAAGGTAAAACAGGACGCCGAGGCCGGCGCTGCCGGACTTCACTTGTGAGCGGGCGGCAGTGACCTCGATCCGCATCCCAGCTTACGCCAGAAAGCTACTCACGAGTAACTTAGGCTCTCCGTGATCCGCGACGCATCGCCAGGTCAGCTAGACGGGGGCGAAACCGCATTGTTCTCAAACGACGAACAGACCATGCTCGGCCGGTTTTCACCGAATTTGATCACTGCGAAATGGGTGGGGAGTTAACCTGGCCCGCAACAGCTGTGCTGTTGGCGAGACGGATCAACGGCGCCGTCAACGCGATCTGCCACGCACGGGCGTTACCGGAAAGAAGACATTGCTCGACGTCTGCGAGCGAATCGGATCCGGTCCAGACCGCGCGCCGGACGAGCTCCGGCGCAACCAAGTTCTCCAGCGGTGTGTTCACCTGAGCGCTCAAGGCGCTCAGCGCTTCCCGCGCTGCTGCCATCCGGGCGGCCGCTTCTGGATTCTTGTCTTTCCACCGGCTGACCGGTGGCGGTCCATCGCTGGCCAGATGAACGGGCGGTAGATCTACCTCTGGTAGTTGCAGCGCTCGACTGATGGCAAACATCCAGCGATCAGCCTGGCGGCGCTGCATTCGGCCGGAGAACACCGGGAGCTTCAACAGCGTCGGCAGATCTGTCGGCGCGGCGGCGGCGGCGGCGGCGATGGCCGAATCCGGCAGCACCCGGTGCGGCGCAATATCGCGTTTGCGGGCCATCTCATCGCGGCTCGTCCAGAGTTCCCGAATGATGGCCAGCGCCCGGCGATCACGGATCTTGTGGATTCCGGAAGTTCTGCGCCAAGGGTCAATCCGCGCCGGAGTCGGCGGAGCCGACACCAGAGCGGCAAATTCCTGCGCGGCCCACTCGGATTTGTCCTGGCGAGCCAATTCCTCTGACATTGCGTCACGGAGTTCGATGAGCACCTCGACATCAAGCGCGGCGTAGATCAACCAGTCCTCCGGGAGCGGGCGAATCGACCAGTCGGCGGCTCCATGCCCCTTCTCCAACGACAGGCCCAGCATTTGCTCAACAAGAGGGCCGAGGCCGACGCGGGGTAGTCCGGCGAGTCGGCCGGCGAGTTCGGTATCAAAGAGGGAGTGTGGCTTCAGGCCGGCTTCGGCCAAGCACGCCAAATCTTGGCTGGCCGCGTGCAACACCCACTCGGACTGGGACAGGGCTGGCTGCAGTGGCGCCAGGTCGCCGAGAGCGATCGGATCCAACAGAACGCTACCGACATCTTCACGTCGTAGTTGCACCAGATAGGCGCGGGCCGAGTATCGGTAGCCGGAGGCACGTTCGGCGTCGAGAGCAACCGGGGTGTGAACACCCGATGCGACCAGTGCGTTTGCCAGGCGAGTCAGCGCGAGCGGGTCGGTCAACGGGGCGAGCCGACCATCGCGTGGCATCAATAACGGCACCGATGCCGAGACCACCACGGCGGGCGCTCCGTCCGGAGTGCCCAGCCCACCCACGATGCTGTCGGAAGTGGGGCCCAGGACAGGGGGAGAGTCGGAGGGGATGTCGGACTCTACGAATGGGTCAGGAGATAACACCGGCTCGCAATGCCAACGCGACTATATGGGCCCGATCGCCCGTTTCCAACTTACGGCCGATGCGTGCCAGGTGACTCTTGACCGTCAAAGCGGAGAGCGAAAGCTGGTCACCGATCCATTTGTTCGAGCGGCCTTCGGCGACGAGTTGAATGACCTCGACCTCGCGGGCGGACAACTCGTGAATCGAAGGTGGCACATTGGCCGCTGCCGGATTTGCCCGACGGCCGATGAGTACACCGTGGACACCGGCGCCAACAGCATCGATGACAGGGCCGATGTCGGCAGTGGGCGCCAACGCCACGACACGGCTCCAGCCGGATTCGCGCAGCGCTATCACAATCGGACCGACGACGGAACCCAGAGTAAGGCTGACCAACGCAAGATCGCCGGACACCTTGTCCGCGATCAGGTCGCGTGCACCTTCAGCCGAGGAGGCTTCACGAACACGGCCGATCCCGCTGCTGACCAGAGTCTTGCGCAGGGATTCACGAGTCAAAGGGTCAGGATCGACCAGAAGTACCGAAGAGGTGAGTAAACCGGAGGTAGAGCCTTCTTCCATGGCAGAGCGGGGGACGGGCAGTCCCATGCCGGCCGGGAGCTCCTCCGGACGTCGCACCATATTGGCGCCAATATCTAGGGTTGACATGCTGACTCCCGATCCTCCCCTTCTCACTTCAGACGCGATTTTCGCGCTTGCACATGACCTCAGCATGACCTCACGCTCGCCTCTCGGCTGCACATTAGGTCCAATGACAATCAGTGAAACAGGGGCACAATTGTCAGGATAACCCTAGGTAGACCAAATCGGTGAACCTAACCCTGATGAGCTGATTATTTCCGTCATCGTGTCGCGGCGGCTACCGATCAGCCGTAGGGCGGGCAATCCCGATCGTCGCGACCCCCTCAGGGGGGAGTCCGGCGGCGACGGCGAGTAGTCCGATAAAGGCTTTCATGTGTGATTTCGACTCCGAAAGGGTTGCTGTCCATGATGCTCGGATCTCCACGTCATCAGTTCTCGCCGATCCAGCCATGTCGCCGAACCGAACTGATGAGGTGGCCGTCACCGTCCCGCCGAGGGCGATGAAGGGGACAGCATTCAATTCCAGGACGTCAGTGAGCCAGCTCCATGCAACATCTGGTAACAGAGGGTCACGAGCAATCTCTCCTTCTACCTCGCAAGTGGCGAAAACAACAAAACGAAGTGTGCCTTCCCAGGCATCGACACCAGCCGGATCGTGCAGCAGGACGAGGCGTCCGCTGCCGATCTCTTCGTCGGTGATCGGATCGTGGATAACCGCAGAGACCGCGTGCGTCCACGGGGCCAGCCGCGCCGGCGCCGGAAGTGAACCGACTTCGATCTCCCGCCGCACCCGGACCTGACCAAGGCCGGCGACGGCCTCGAGGAATTCCTCGGGGGCCCCGGTGCGGGGGGTGGTCGGGCTTGCGGTCATACCTGCGAGGCTACGACGCCGGTCCGACAGTGCATCAGCACCACGCCGACGGTCCACCCCCGGTGGTGGTGCCCGGTGGTGCTGTGCCCGACGCTGAACAAGCCGGTATCGGCTATCGGCTGAAGGAAGCGTCGAGGCTTACGCGCGGCTGATGACCGATTCTGACCCCGCGGTACGTGAGGGCGCCGCAGAGGCGTGGCATGACTGGGAATCTCATCACGTCTCGATCGGCGCCGGCGGTGTCCCACCGAACCCCGACCAAGACGATGGTGAAGCACATCGGGTGTTCGCAACCCTGGTCACTCATTACTGGGCGCACGACGGATTCCTGTCCCCGGGTGTGCTTGATCGGATGGAATTGCTCCGCAGCATCCCCGCCACCCTGATCCACGGCCGAATGGATGTCAGCGGGCCGTTGATGACGCCATGGTTGCTCGACCGCGCCTGGCCAGGGAGCGAACTCATCATCCAGGAGAAAGAGGGACACGGGGGCCCCGTGATGGTCCAGGACTGGTGCGAGGCGAATACCCGTCACGCCGACCGGCTCGATGCGCTAGCAACAGTCCAGACTCCGGCCGGATGATTGACTGCTCAATGCAAAACATGCCGCAACAGCTCCGAAGGCGGTCCCTAACCAGTACTGGTTTTAGTGGAGGAGTCTGCTGGTCCAGGTATCGGTAGATCGTGGGTCTGATGACGCCGAACTCGCCAGCAATCTGAGCGACCGTATATTTGGGTTTGTCGTCCTCGGCGAGTTCGTCGTACATCTGCCTAGTTGAGGGGACCTGGTTGTGGAGGCGAATACTGCTTCGGTTGTCCGGATTGAGTCTCAGGTTTGGCACCCAGCAGTGGCAGTTGCTCAGTGACCAGCACCGTGGGTTTTCGCGGTCAGAGTGCATGATTGCTCAATGGGAAGCACGCGGTGGCGGCCGCCGGCCGGTAGCGCCTGGGATCGGTCGTCCCGAACACACCGGGGTTTTCTGCTTGCCCTTCTCCTTGGGCATTGTTGGGTCAGCATTTCCTTCACCGGGCATGGCGGGTGAAGGAGGGTAGCCGTGACAGAAAAAGAAGAG
>JBBSRY010000100.1:0-7244 GCA_038242595.1 Mycobacteriales bacterium | reverse complement strand
CCCCTCCTGGTCTGGTCCGTGGAAGAGGTGGAAGGCGTGGATCGGGCGTTGGGCAGGTGACTCGTCATGACCGTTCCAAGGTACCCGTCGGCACCGACATAGCCCGCTCTCACCGCTCAGGCGGTGACGAGAACCGTAGTCAGGAACGCGCCGAAGGTACCAAGACCGATCAGCAATGTGCCTGCGGTGAGCTTGCGCAGCCTGCCCAGAATGACCATCAGCAGCACCGATCCCAGGGTCACCACCCCGGCCAGCAACAAAATGCGGTCAAAGATCCACGGGGTGAATCCGATACCGAGCGCTGATGGGATGGTGGCTTGAATCGTCATCGAGCCGGCCACATTTGCCAGCGCCATCTCGGTCTTGCCCTGCCGGACCCAGATGATGGCGTTCAGAATCTCCGGTAACTCGGTCGCGATCGGCGCGAAGAGCAACGCCACCACGGCCGGCGAGAATCCGAGTTGTGGGCCGAGATCGGCCAACTGCCACACGAACACCTGAGAGGCGACGAAGATAATGACCAGGGTCGCCACAGTCTGGGTGATGATCGCCCAGAGCGAGGGGACCTCTCGTCGAGGTTGAAGGCGAAGCGGATCCAATTCGCTGGCATCGTGAGTGTTGCCTGCCTTGGATTCGCGCAGTTCGGCGATCACGAAGACCACATAGGCCGCGACAAACCCCCAGGCCAGCCAGGGTTTGAAACTGAAAGCGACCAGACCCAAGAAAACTTTGACCACGAAGATGACGATGAACCAGCGCTGATCGGTTATCAGTTCGCGCCCACCGGCCGGACGGGTCCACACCGACCTGCTGGTCAGCGCCAGCACCACACCGATCGTCGCGTAGGCCAACGTCGACAAAACCAGCGGCCCACCCATCGCGGCGCCAACACCGATGTCCTGATGAGCGGCGTCGTCATTGAAGGCCACCGCCACGAAAGTCACCACGCTCTCCGGTAAAGCGGTTCCGATCGCGGCGAGCACCGAGCCAATGGCGATGCTGCCCAACTTCAGCCGGGAGCCGACCCATTCGATCGCGTTGACGAACCATTCGCACGCGAGGTAGATCGCAAGCGCCGAAACAAGCAGCAGCGCAACGGTGGTCAGCACGGGCGATCCTTCGACTCTGCCGAGCCATCCCGAGTGGCGGATGGCCCGAACACGATGGAGCGCGCCTCGTAATCGGCGAACTCGCGTGGGCGGTCGAAGGTCTCGTTCACCCGCGAATCGCGGGCCCAACTGCCGGGAGCATCTTCTGCGCCAGTATGTCGACAGGTCGGTGGTGAACTACTCCCCTTCTGTGGCAACACAGTACGCCGTATTGACCGATGGCCTATTCGGGATCCCGAAATATTGTGGGTCGGAGTACCGAAAGATGTTGTGCGGTAAGGCGGTCGCGATTTCGCTCGACCGACGGGCTGGGTCGCGACGGGACTGGGTCGCGACTGGACGGCGGTCTACCGGGAGGGCAGGTCCGAGGCACCGACGTGCTGTTGCAGCCAATCCACCAGTGGCGCGATAGTGCGCCAGGCCTTGGCGATCTCGTTCTTGGCCTTCGGCGTCTGCATCCAGGCCGGAAACTTGAAATCCCGGCGGGCGGTCAACGTCTTGTAGCGCAACAACTGAGCCCGTGGGTGCTCCTTGGCAAATCCGGCCGGCACCTTGGTCAGCTGATCGCCGCCGACCTCGAATTTGACCTTGGCCAGATCACTGATGATCGCCTCCAAAGCTGTTGCGTGGAGATCATTGTCGATTGCGGCGCGATACCGGGTGATCTGATCCGACCCGGTGCGCCAGTAGCCGCCGGCCACCCAGAGCCCGGCCGCAGACACCTGCACATACATCTTGGATTCGTCGAACCAGATGCCCTGATGCGTTTTGTACGGTGTTTTGTCCTTGGCGAATCGGACGTCACGGAACGGTCGAAACAATTTGCCCTCACCGAACTCCGGAGCAAGGGCGGTGGCCAATTCGGTCATCGGGATCTTGACCGCCTGATCGTACTTATCCTTGTTCGCCGCCCAGAACGTCTTGCTGTTGTCCTCTTCCAGGTCCTCGTAAAAATCCAACGCGGCAGTGGGGATGCCAATGAAGGTCATATCGTGTCAACTTCCGTCAAGGTGATGCGAGTCGCCGGAGCGACCTGCTGCTGTTGCAGCTCCGATTCGAATTTCACGGATCAACCGGCGTTCAATCGCCAAGTTTGCCAGTCGGCGCCGAGGAATCCATCTATTTCTCACCCAGGACAGTGCCCGGTCATCGTCCTGGTCGATCCGTCCCGCTACCGCGACGGCCATCTCGTCCGCGGCAGTAGCCAGGACAAGCCCAGTCCGGTCGGGTACCTCATGGGTCTTGGTGGTGGTCATCGCCGATGTCTTCGCCGGCCAGGGCCTAGCGGTAGACCTTGACCCGGATGCCGTCTGCTCGGGTCAAGGTCACGAAAGCCAGTAGGGCAACGGCAGCGGAGATTGTCATTACCAGGGCCATCGGAACGGCGGTGTCTTCGCCGGCCAGCCCGACCAGCGGCGAGACCACCGCAGCCAACCCGAATTGACCGGCGCCAAGTACCGCAGAGGCACTGCCGATGGCCCGCGGCACCTGTTCCAGGGCCAGCGCGGTGGCGTTGCCCAGGATCAGGCCGATACTGGCCAACGCCAAACACAGCACCGGTAGGACGATCCAAGGGTTTTCGACCCCGACCGCAGTGAGCACCAGCAACAGCGCGGAGGCGGCGCAGATGATGATCAGGCCGACCCGGAGCAAACTACGGGCGGCGTACCGGCGCACCAGTCTGGCGTTGAAGAAACTGAGCATGGTCAACGCGATGGCATTGCCGGCAAAGACGAAAGTGAATGCCGTCGTGGTCATCCCCAGCACATTCACCACCACAAAAGGTGAGGCCGAAATATAGGCAAACAGGACGCCGAAACCGAAGCAAAAAGCAGCTGCGTAACCCACGAAGAACCGGTTCTTGATCACCAATCCGGCGGCGCTGAGAAAATGCTCGATGCCACCTGATTGCCGCAGCTGCACCGGTAGCGATTCCTTGACCACCACCAACACCGCGAGCAGCATCAGGGCGGCGAGCCCACTGACCACGGCGAAGATTCCACGCCACCCGATCCACAGGAATAATCCACCACCGGCCAGCGGAGCGATGATCGGGGCGATACCGCCGACCACCGCCAGCAGGCTAAATACCTGCACTGCCCCAACACCTTTCACCCGGTCGGAAACAACCGCTCGGCCGAGAACAACACCGGCCGAGCCGCCGATGCCCTGCAGCAGACGGGCCACGATCAGCAGTTCAACGGACGGGGCCCAGATGCATGCGATGCTGGCCAGAAGGCACAGCGCCGAACCAGCAACCAACAGACCCCGCCGGCCGTAGCGGTCCGACAGTGGCCCGAGGATCAACTGCCCGAGCGCCAACCCGAACATGAATGCCGTCAACGTGAGCTGGATGTTGGTCGCCGAAGTATGTAGTTCTTCGGCCATCGCGACAAAGGCCGGCAGGTACATATCGATCGAGATGGGCGCCACCGCGGCCAGCAACGCCAGGGCCGCAAAGAGCTCGATGGGCAGGGCTTGCGACCTATGTGCTGGGCCTGACTGGTTCATCCGCAGTTCGTCAACTTCCGATAGTCATGGTTGTCGGCGTTCCTTGCGGTCCGGATCGGTCCCGGGGCGAATTGAACCCCGGGTCACCCTACGGCCCGGTGGCTTTTTCCAGCCCCGGGTGGACTTGCGGCGAGTGGCTGTGCCACTATGGCGCTATGGCTCAGCGGCAGTTTTTTTATGGGTACCGGACTCCGGTGCCCGTCCGCGGCTGAAGCCACCCGCCCAGACGACGCGCCCCGAGGTCCACCAGACCCGGGGCGTTTTTCGTGTCCGGACCTGTTGGGGCGAGAACAAGGATCCATCATGATCAGCACCAGAACCCGAAAGGCCGACATGAGCGAGCCAGACACCGCGCTGCCCGAGGTGCCGGTACCCACTGACGAAGCGGGTATCTCCTGCCTCCGGACCGACATCGACGCCATCGACGCCGAACTCGTCCGGCTGATCAAAAAGCGGACCGCGGTTTCGCACGCCATTGGCGCGGCCCGGATGGCGCAGGGTGGGCCTCGTATTTCTTACAGCCGGGAGATCGCCATCCTGGATCGCTTCCGTGACCTGGGTCAGCCCGGCACCGATCTGGCGATGCTGCTGCTGGCGATGGGCCGCGGCAAGCTCGGCCGGTCCAAGTAGGTTCCGCTGGATTTGCGCGGGTAGCAGCTGATGGATCGGACCGAGCCGATAGCTCCGTCCGGTACCGAACGGAGCTATCGCAGCCGTCAGAAGAAGTCAGGGCAGTACGGCATCCGATCACCGGCAAAGGCTCGCGACGTACGAGCCAAAGCTCCGCGTTTGTGCTCGATCACCCGGCCGGCGGCGGCGAAAGCGGCCAAGGTCGGGCCACCCATGAACGCCGCGCCCAACTCTCGAATTCCCATGGTGAGGTCTGGCTTGCGACGAACAGGTTTGCAGGATGCCCCATCCGGGCCGGCAACCAGGTACCAGTTCCGGCTGTTGGACGGTAGTTGCCCATCCTGGATCCCGATCACCACATCTGTTTCGCAGCCGTAGGTGCGGGCGATCAGGGCCTGCTGGATATCGATGATCCGGGTGTAGAGGGCGTCGGAGTACTCCATGGTCAGCGCCCGCGGATCGGCCAACATGTGCTGAACCGGATCATCCACCGGGCAGTTGGTCTTGCGGAAACTGCGAGCCAGATCCAGGTCGAGCAAATAGCGCCAGAGCTTGCCGTAGGCCTGCGGATCCACCCCATCGACCTCGACGATACGCACTTCGTTGTTCGGGCCCTGGGAGTTGCCGTCCTCTTTGACCCGGTACATCGCGTATCCGTTGGGTGTCCCGGATTCGTTGTAGTGCAGGACATGTCGAAGCGCGTTGGCACCGCCGCGGGCATACTCCGGATCCTGCAGAATGTAGTCCCACCAAGGCTTTGCTCGATTGAGCGCGCCGACCCGCTGCTTGAGGAACCTGGAGTGCAGGTTCATCGCGACCGGCCCGAACACCTCGCGGCTCACCTCATCAACGGACCCGTTGCCCAGATCCAGGTCCGGTAGGAAACTCATCAGGCGATTCTGACCGCTCATCCGCGCGCGTGGGGTGGACATGCCGTAGCCAAATCTTCCGTAGATCGACGACTCCGAAGCCCACAACGCGGTCAGGGCTTCCCCTCGATCGCGGACCTCCTCAAGTTGGGTCTGCATCATCTGACGGAGCAGTCCGCGACGGCGGTACGTCGACTGCACCGTGACCGCGGTGACGGCCGCGACCGGGATCATCGCTCCCCCTGGCAACACCACCTCGCGGGCGAAGGCCCCGCCGGTGGCGATCCATCGGTCGCCCACCTTGAATCCGAGCATCCGGTCGTCTTCGACCACCGCGCGTTCCAGCGCTCGACGCTCGTCGTCCTGGGGCGGCTCCTCATGGAACCCGCGCGACATCGCGGCGAAGAAGGGGTTGAATTCCTCGGCGGTGAGGTAATGCAATTCCGGCGTGGTCAGATGGGGCGGTTGATGGACAGACATAGCCTCCAGTCAAGCGGTTGTGGCCCGCACCCGGCAACTTATTTGCCAGGCGGATCCGGGATGACCTGCCGATCGGCTCGTAGATCTCGAAGTTTCGCGTCTTTTCGACCTTTTCGCGTCCGATGGAAGGCGAAAGTTCCCAAACAACGCGCAAAGTCTGACCAGTAGATCCGGGCCGGCAAAGTCTGAGTGCAGGGGCGCGGCAACCAGCTGAGCTGTTTGGCCACCACCACCGCAAGATCAGTCGGAAGCATCCAGGGTGGCGGCAATATCGGCCGGGAAGCCGCCGGTGGCGATCGGTCCCCAGCGCTGCGGGGTGATTCGGATCAACGACTTGTTCTGCACTCGCATCGCGGCTCGGTACTCATCCCAATTCGGGTGCTCACCGCAGATGCAGCGAAAGTACGCCACCAATGCATCCTCGGCCGCCGGCATATGCAGCACCTCGGCACGGCCGTCGACCTGCACCCAGGCGCCGTTCCAGTCGTCGGAGAGCACGCAGAGGCTGACCTTCGGTCGGTGCGCGGCGTTGGTGGTCTTGGCCCGTCCGGGGTAGGTGGAAATAACAATCCTCCCGTCCGACACGCCCCCACTGACCGGCGAAATCTGCGGACTGCCGTCAGCGCGGCTGGTCACCAACAGCATCCGATGCCGCGGATCGACGAACTCGAGCAATTCCGCCAGCGACGCTCTGGTGTTGGTCTCGATGGTTCTGGACATCAGACGAGTCGACGATCGGTGGCCCAGCGGGACAGCTCGTAGCGGTTCGACATCTGCGTTTTCCGCAGCACCGAAGATACGTGCGTCTCAACGGTTTTGATCGAGATGAAAAGTTGCGACGCGATTTCCTTGTACGCGTACCCTCTGGCCAGCAGCCGAAGCACCTCACGCTCGCGAGGCGACAACATATCCAATTCCGGGTCCACCAGGGGGGCTGCGCCGGGGCGATCGGAGAAGGCATCCAAGACGAAACCCGCCAGCCTCGGCGAGAACACTGCGTCCCCGGCAGCCACCCGAACCACAGCGTCGGCCAGCTCGGGACCGGAGATCGTCTTGGTGACATAGCCGCGGGCGCCGGCCCGGATCACGTTGATCACGTCCTCGGCGGCGTCGGACACACTCAACGCCAGAAACACCGCCTCCGGGTACACCGCATGCACCTTCTCCAGGACAGCGCGGCCACCGCCGTCCGGCATGTGAACATCCAGCAATACGACGTCCGGGCGCTCCGCGGTGATCCGGACGATGGCTTCGCCCACACTGCCGGCTTCACCGACGATGGCAATGCGGTTGTCATTCAGCCCGGCCAATTCAGTTTTGACACCGGTCCGGAAGAGCGCGTGGTCGTCAACCAGGAAGACCGTTACCGGACCGGATTCTGGTGCACTCACAATGTTGCTCTTTCCACTTGATTGCATTGGCGCAGGTCAGCTCTTGCTCAGCCGAACCCCAGCATCAGCGGGCCGACCCGTTTGTTGGGAGCTCGCCGCCGGCAGGTGCTGCCGAGCCCGGGGATCGGACTGCTGTTCATTGTGCCCCTTGGTCTTCTTGACGGGCATCACCAACTCGACTTCGGTGCCCTGACCCGGCGTCGAATTTACCTTCGCCCGGCCACCGTGACGTTCCATCCGGCCGTGAATGGACT
>JBBSRY010000099.1:0-7299 GCA_038242595.1 Mycobacteriales bacterium | reverse complement strand
TGGCCCTGAGTGCCGTTCAGCGAACCGATGATCCGGGGAAGTGCGGTGGAGACAATGGTCGAACTGATCATGGCCACAAAGAGCACCAGCAGTAGTCCGGACAGCGCCTCCAGGATCTTTCGGTGTTCACTTCGTTTGTCTAGCGAAGTATCTGCGGCGACGGATGTCAAATTCATCTGATTCCTCTGATTTGTCTCCGGGTGCTGACTGCCTGGCGTCAAACCTTCTAACCCGCATTCCACTATGGCACCGAAAGGGCGCATAGTGCAAGTTTGCACTACCGACCGCGTGGACAGGTTTGGATCAACATGGTGTGCTGGTGCCATGGGATTGCGGGAGGAGAAGAAGGCGGCCACCAGGCTGGCACTGCATGAGGCTGCCACTGCACTGGTCACTCAACGCCCTTGGGACCAGATCAGCATTGACGACATCGCTGATGCAGCAGGTGTTTCCCGTCGGACCTTCTTCAACTATTTCACCACCAAGGAAGAGGTGCTGGTGTCCGGCGTCGATGACCAACCAGAACGGATCGTTGCCGCTGCCCGCGCAGCACCCGTCGGTCTGATGCCATGGCAGGTGTTGAAGAAGGGGTTATTGAGCGGGGTACCGGTCAAGGAACCAGAAGCGATGCGGCTGATAGTGGAGATTCGACAACAACCAGAATTCGTCGTGCGAAGCTTCACCATGCGTGCTTACCTCGAGCGCGCGCTGGCCGAGGAACTGCTCCAAAGGAACCCCGACTGGCACGACTCCGATGCCCAACTCTGCGTCGCGATCTTTCTCACCGCCGCCCGGGTGGCCGGAGGTCGATGGTTGGCCGGCCCCGGTGGCCGGACCCTGGAACAGGTACTCGATGAAGTGCTGGCCCTTGTCGTTTTCACTCCGGGTAAGGAAGGCTGACCGGTGGTGGGCCGGCGCCCTTGCCCAGCGACCGACCGCTCTTCGCGAGGACTGGAAAGCTGAAAGCTGGGGCACGATAGCGGGGTGACAACACCGCTCGGCTCCCCCCACGACCGTAACCGCATCATCGCCATCGCCGATGTATCGGCAATCCTCTCGGTTCCGATGCCGACACTGCGCTCCTGGGAGCGCCGATATGGGATCCCGCAGATGTCGCGAGATTCCGGTCGGCACCGCCGCTACTCGCAGGACGAACTCCACGCGCTGCGGCTGATGCGTGATGAGATCGCACGTGGCAGTCGAGCCAGTGTGGCTGCAGATTCGGTCCGGACGTTACTGGCCTACGCTGGACCGGCCCAGAACATCATCGATCAGATACTGGCGGCCTCCAGCGCCGGCGATGCCGCTCTGGTCAGATCAGAATTGACCAGAGCCGAGAAGTTATTGGGGCTGGGCGGCTGCATCGATGATGTGTTGATGCCGGCCATGCGGCAGATCGGGCAGTGGTGGGAGGCAGGTCACTGTGACATCGCGCAGGAGCGACTCACCACAGAGGCGGCCCGATCGTGGCTGGATCAACTCAGCGCCTTCGCGCCGGCTCCGATTTGGACCGGGCCGATCCTGCTGGCCTGTGGCCCGACCGACCATCACACGCTCGGGTTGGAGGCGCTGGCTGCCCTGATGCGTCATCGTGGTTGGTCCTGCCGGGTGCTGGGCGCCAGGACTCCGGTGATGACCCTGACGGCAGCCGCGCAGGCCACAAACGCCGCCGGCGTCGTCATCGTCTCGCACCTGGCCTCGGCCCGGCAGCGTGCACTGGCATCCATTGCTGCCGTCGTGGATCTGCAGATACCGGTGTTCTACGCCGGAAATGCCTTCGGGTCCCCGCGGAGTCGCCATCGGGTCCCCGGCAGTTACCTGGGTACTTGCCTCTCGGCGGCAAGTGACCTGATCGATAGCTCACTGCAGCAGTCGTAAGCAGCCGACCCGGGAAAGCCACAAAGCCGGTACCACTCAATGAGTGATACCGGCTCTGGGTTAATTCAAGTGAGAGTGTTTGCCTACTCGGCACTCTCGGTGCTGCTGCGTCGGTGATTGGCATACACTGCTGCACCCGCAGCGCCCAGGAGCGCTGCGCCGCCGACGGCAATCAGGCCGTTGTCATTACTGGCAGCCATACTGCCGCCACCTGTATCGACCGAACCCGCCGGTGTGCCGGCCATCTGAGAGATGAAGGGCGCCACCAGATCCAGCACCTCGGTCTTGGACTTCGCGGTCTCGTAGGCGCCCATGTAGACCCCGCCCTCTGCAGGGAGCCCCAAGAGGTTGCCGACGACCGCCGCGTGGCGGGCCTCGATGCCGAAGATACCGGCCGCCGCTGCCAGGACGGTCTTGTCCTTGATGAAACCGGCAGCGCCGAGATAGGCGCCAACACCGACGTTCTCAAAGGTGTGGCTGGTCGTCAGGTAGCTTTCCCGACTGTCGAAGGAGGCGCCGAAGTCGACCCACGGCTTCTCTACCAGAGTGCCACCGAGCTTGACGATGGTGTCACTGATTGCGGTGACATGGAATTCCTCGTCGGCCTGAATCTTGGCGAGGTATTCGCTCTCCACGCCGCTGAGCAAACCGGCTTTATTTCCCTGAATGTAGAACTCTGCTTCCAGGAATTCGAGGGTCAATGCATAGTTCAGAACGTCAACGTCGGATTCGAAATCGCCGGGTGCGGCCAATCTCCAACGGTTATTGAGTGCTTTGAGTGCCAGCGGTGCAGATACTTCGTTGACCTGTCCGCGCACAAAATCTCTTTTTGCCATGAGTTTTCCTCCTTGCTAGCTGATCAGCGGGGTGACTTGGGCCAGAACCGCATCCATCGTGGCGGCTTGCTCGATGGGATTCGGGAAGGGGTTGCCGCCGATCATCGTTGCGATGATGGCCGCGTGTCGGGATTCGACACCGGCGATGGAAGCAGCAGCTCCCAGCACATCGGGGCTCTGGATCAATGGAACCTGACCGTGATAAGCGGTGACTCCCAGCTCCTCGAACATCGACGCTGTCGCCAGGAAGTTGTCTCTGGTGTCGAAGACTCCACCGGGATAGGTGATCTTCGGTTTCTCGACCGGGGTCCCGCCGAAAGCCTTGACAGCTTCACTCACGGCTGTCACATGCTGGTTCTCGTGGTCACCGATCGGCGTCACCAGTTCCAGGTCTCGGTCGGTCAGCAGTCCTGCTGCCAATCCCATTGCGTAGAAGTCGGCTTCCAGGTATTCCAAGGTGAGCGCGTAGTTGAGGATCGCTACGTCGCCTTCCTCATACTTGCCGAACTTGCCAAGTTCGGCAGCTCCGGCCGCTGGTGCGGTCAGCAGGCCACCGGCCACAAATCCCGCGCCCACTCCTACCAGCCCGGCGATACGGAGGAAATTCCTCCGGTTGGTTTCGGTGCTGAAAAGCAACACCGGTTTTCCATCGAAGATACGTTGATCGCCCATCGGTGGTTCCTTTCTTGCCCTTGCTTTTGCCCGAACATTTCCGGCGGAGAATCCCTCAAGGATCTGCGGGTTGGTACTCAACTGCTCACCGGATGCGGCCCGAACATTGATTGTTATCACTAGGAGTTCGCTTTGGTCCGCCTGATGGATTGGTCAAGATGAGAATTATCTATGACATTTTCCAAGTACTCACGGAAGAACAGAATCTGAACTTGTTGTTCGGACACCCTCAGGTTCTAGTTCGGATTACCTGACTTCAACTAGACTGGCAAAAGCAATGATATTGCTGGTGTAACTGCTGGCTGCAGCGTCAAAGGCGCCCCCACAGGTGATTAGGCGCAGTCCCGCATGATCCAGATTCCCGTACACCTCTGCGGTCGGAAATTCAGATTTGAGGTAGGACCGCACGCCGTCAATTTGAAATATGGCGACCGTGCCGTCTGCCCGGGTTACCTCGACGGTATCGCCGGGAACCAAGTTACCGAGGTTGTAAAAGATGCCAGGACCGTACTGTTTGGAATCAACATGACCCAAGAGAATCGCCGGGCCGACCTCGCCGGGGGTAGGTGAGCTGTCCAGCCAGCCGGCTTGGGAAATCGGTTCATCCAGGGGGGGTACTTGAGCAGTCTGGTCCGGGTTCAATCCGAGATCGAGAAGGTCGGACTGCGCGCCGATTGCCGGGATCGTCATCGAGACAGGTTTGGATTCGGGCATTGTCGGGCCCACCACCGAAACCGTCGGTAGCGGAACCGTCTGTGGTACGACAGAAGCACGACTGGTCGATGTGGATGGCAGAGCCTCGGCGGAACCGGTCACATCAGAGGATGCGCTGGTGGGTGTCTGGGTAGCGGGCTCACTGGCGCTCGGCGCGGCCGATGCCGAAGAGGTCGGCGAAGCTGCGCCGGCCGTCGCCGCCGGGCCCAGGCTTCCCGCCGCTTGTGGGCTGGGGGCAGGTGGGCCCGGCGTGCTACACGCGCCGAGCAGAAGTAGTAGCCCTACTGCCAGTGGGGCTGGTGTGAATAGGTTTCGGGCGCGTGACATTGTCAGCCGCCCTCCCGTCGTGAAGTTAGTCGGTCAATTTTTTTCCAGCGGTGGTTCGGTACCGGGCACCCTTCGGATGGGTTTGGGCCCGATTCGGGCCGCGTCGTCAGTCGGTAACCGACACCAGTTTGTGCAAGGCATGCTCACCACGGATCGATCGAATGGTGCCACTCTTGCCCCGCATCACCAAGGAGTCAGTAGTGGCTCCGCCGCCGGCGGTGTAACGAACCCCGTGCAGCAATTCGCCGTCGGTAATGCCGGTTGCCACCATGAACACATTATCGGTTTTGACCAGATCATTGGTCAGCAATATGCGATCCAGATCGTGCCCGGCATCAATAGCGCGTTGTTTCTGGACATCGTCGGCAAACCACAGCTTGGCGTGGATGGCGCCGCCGAGGGCGCGCATGGCGCATGCGGTGATTACACCCTCGGGAGTACCGCCGACACCCATCATCAGGTCGACATCGATATTCGGCCGGGCGGCCATGATCCCGCCGGCCACGTCGCCGTCGGTGATGAACTTGATCCTGGCTCCGGTGGCCCGCACCTTGGACACCAGATCAGAATGCCGCGGCCGGTCCAGGATGCAGACGGTGATCTCCTCGGGCTTCTTCCCCAGGGCGCGGGCCACGGACCGCACGTTGACCTTCGGCGGTGCTTCGATGTCGATGGCATCCACCGCCTGCGGTCCGACAGCGATCTTGTCCATGTAGAACACGTCTTTGGGATTGAACATCGCGCCCCGCTCGGCGAGGGCAAGAACTGCAATGGCGTTGGGCATCCCCTTGGCCAGCAAGGTGGTTCCGTCAACCGGATCAACGGCGACATCCCATTCGGCGCCGGTTCCGTCGCCAACCTCTTCGTCGTTGTGCAACATCGGCGCTTCATCTTTCTCGCCCTCGCCGATGACGATGATCCCGCGCATGGAGATGGTGGCCAGCATCTGCCGCATCTGATCCACGGCTGCTTTATCGCCGGCTTCCTTGTCGCCGCGGCCCGCCCAGCGACCGGCTGCCATCGCGGCAGCTTCGGTTACTCGCATCAGATCCAGGCCGAGATTGCGCTCGCGTAGTTGGTAAATGGTGCGGTCCGAACTCTGCGTCATGGATTTCCTCATTCGTATCGGGGATGCGGTCCAATAGAACCACGGCTGCCGTTGACTCGCTGTCTTGGTCCCTTCCGGGAAACGGTCTTGGACCCTTCTGGGGAAAACAGAACCGCCCCGCTGGGGAGCGGGGCGGTTCCGGTGGTCGGCGGTGCGGTGTTACTTGCCGCCCTCATTCAGGGTGACTTCGATCGGCTCGTAGGACTCGCCTTTCACATCAACACCTTCGGCTGTCAACTCTGTCAATGCCTTCTCGACATACTCGTTGGTGTATCCAGTCTCATCCGGTGCTTCGGTGATGACAGTGGTTCCCTCAAGATTCTTTGCGTTCATGGCAACATCAACTGTCTGGTTCCACAGCGCCTCGTCGATGATCCCGGCTCCGTTGGGCGACGGCCAGACCAGCTTGTTGACCTCATTTGTCTGCCACAGTTGGTGGCTGGCCCCCAGTTGAGAACCGGCCGCAACAACGATGTTCGCAGCGTCTTCTGCATTGTCTCTGGCGTAGACCCAGCCCTTGATGGCGGCCTTGAGGAACGAAACAGTCGTCTCCTGGTACTGGGTATCGGAAGCAAGTCGCTCGGTGTTGGCCCAGATGGCATCCTGCAACATGGCGGTGCCTTCGTCATTCCAGTCGATGACGTTGAGGTCCTCGGGCTGGAACAGATTGCCGGTGGCCGGATTGATGGTCTCCAGCACCTGGGCATACTCGTTATAGGTCATCGCTTGCGCGGCATCGATGGAGCCGTCCAGCAGCGCATTCATATCAAAGTTCTGCTGTACCAGGGTGACATCGGTTGCCGGATCCAACCCGGCCTTGGAGATACCGGCGAAGAGTTCGAACTCGTTACCAAAACCCCAGTTACCGACATTCTTTCCGTCCAGGTCAGCTGCGGTGGTGATGTTCTTGTCAGCCATCGAGACCTGCAGTGTGCCGGAGCGCTGGTAGATCTGGCCCACGTCAGTGATACCGGCGCCCTGTTCGCGCGATGCCAGAGCCTTCGGCACCCACGCGATGGCGAAATCTACGGCGCCATCGGCCAGTTGCGTCTGCGGCACGATATCGACGCCGCCCTCGACGATCTCGACATCCAGGCCCTCGTCGGCGAAGTATCCCTGATCCAATGCGGCGTAGTAACCGACGAACTGAGCCTGGGCGAACCACTGCAGCTGAAGCTTGACCGGAATGAGTTCCTGGGTCGAGACTTCTTCACTGGTCTCGGATCCGGCCTCGCCGCCGGCGGCGGTGGCTGCCGGGGCGGCGGGATTGGACGAGTCGGCGGCGTCATCTGATGACGAACAGCCAGCCAGTACCAGTGCAGCGGAAGTGGCCAGGGCCATGGCCTTCCACGTAATTCGACTGCGTGCCTTCATTTTTTCTCCTTGTGAGCGTGGGAAATGCGGGGGAGGGTCATGCGGTGAAGTGAGTGGGCAGGCAGGTCAACTACTCTTCGGCGCCAGCCTTGTTTGGGCCAGTCGTTCCAGGAGCTGGGTGGCTCCGTAAAAAATGAGCCCCAGCACGATGGCACCGACTACATAGGCCCAGGCGCGGGTGTATGCACTATTGGCAGCCGCGGAAGTGATGCGAGAGCCGAGACCGTTCTGCAGACCGCCGAAGTACTCGGCCACCAACGCAGAAATCACCGCCAGCGAGGAGGCGATCCGGAGACCGGTAAAGACAAAGGGGAGGGCGCCGGGAATGGTCACCGTCTTAGTCATTTGCCAGGGCGAGGCGGCATAGGCCTTCAAGAGGTCGCGGTGAAC
>JBBSRY010000098.1:0-7323 GCA_038242595.1 Mycobacteriales bacterium | reverse complement strand
GTCGCGGAGCAACGATCGAAAATCCACCGTCTCGGGTGAGGAGTAATACACCACGGTCTTGTTGTTGGCCGGCTGCGGATCAACAGCCAGAATTTTCATCGGTAGCGAATGCAGGCGGACCAAACGACGAGTCGCGACCAGGGTTCTGGCCTTTACCTTGCGCAGGTCCTCGGTCTGTTCGGTGTCAGCCTTGGTTGCCATCCCGGCCAGCTTGGGGAAACCATCGGTATCCTCAGAGGAGTATTCCGGAGCCCAGAGAACGGTGGCGGCGACCGGACCCTGCTCCGTCGGGTACAGGACGAAATCACCGACTGTCAGTTTCAATCCGTCCGGGTCGGCATAGAAGAGTTGGCCGTTCTTGGTGAAACTAACGGCGCACAGCATTCCCATGCAGCAAACCGTACGCCTCAAATGCGTCCGGTCAGACCGCGCCGCGATGGTTGAAGTCTGCGCCCCAGCGCTTGACCAGCAGATTCAACTGACGCTAACCGGTCAGCAGACGCATCATCAACGCCTCTATCGCGATCTCCTGTTTGACGTTCATCTCGATCGACTCCCGGCATTCGAGGATCGCGTCCAGGCGTCGCAACGCGCCGTCAGCTTTGATGCGTTGGGCACTGATCTCGATATCCCGCCGGATGTCCGGGTTCAACAGATGCGGCGGACTGCCATCGGCCGAGCCGAAGGACACCGAGATCACGTCTCGATAGAAACCGGACAGGTCGATCAGGGCCCGGTCCAGCACATCGCGTTGGGTGCGGGTCGCCCTGGATTTCTGTCGCCGTTCCAGATCCTTCACCACGCCAACAGTTCCCCGGGCAGCAGCCATCGCGCCCTTGCCGGTCCCGCCGGCACCCAGGGCCATTTTCAGATTTTCCATCTCGGCCGCGTCCCGGCCCTCTGACAGGTGTTTGGCCTCGCCCTTCGCGGTGCCGACGAGCTTGTCGGCTGCCACATATACATCGCCGATAGTGCGTAGCTCGGCGGGAATCTGCAACACCATCGAACGTAGTTGCCTGGCGTCCTCGTCAGTGGCCAGCCGTCGAGCGCGACCCACGTGGCCAGCACACACCTGCGCCGCCCAGAGCGCTTGATCTGCCTCAATTCCATCGCGCTCACGGAGCACCCGACTGATTTCCTCGATCGTCGGTGTCGCCAATGACAGCATTCGACACCGAGACCGGATGGTCACCGAAACGTCATCCGGGTGAGTGGAGGGCGCGCAAAGCAGGAATACCGTCTGCGGCGACGGTTCCTCCACTGCCTTGAGCAACGCATTTGATGCCCCCTCGGTGAGGCGGTCTGCGTCTTCGATGAGCACAATCTGCCAACGGCCGGTGGTGGGCCGGCGGGCAGCGAGCTTGACCACCTCGCGCATTTCCTTGGTCGTGATGGACAGACCCTCGGGGTTGAACGACCGCACGTCCCCATGCGTGCCGGCTTTGATCGTGCGGCAGTGCACGCAGTGACCGCACCCGCGGTCCGGGCACTCCAAAGCGGCGGCGAATGCCCTGGCTGCGACCGAACGACCAGAACCGGGCGGACCGGTAATAAGCCAGGCGTGAGTCATCGCCGACGCCGGTACGCCGGCGTCGCCATGGGCGGCGCCCACTGCGGCGCTCAGCACCTCCACGGCGTCTTTTTGCCCGACCAAAGAGGAGAAGACACCAGTGGCCGGGATCGCGGGCGCTGCGGACGTCATTTCGCTGTCACTTTCGGGGCTTCGGGGGTAATCGGTGCTTGCGGGCTCGACTCGCTGGACTTGGACTCAGCGTACTTAGCCCCACCGACACCGCAGTGGGCGCAAACCGGTGGACATTTCGCGGTGCCAGCAGTGTCAAGGTTTCAAAAACCCTGTCACCTGTTCAACGCGTCGAAGATCGCATCCAAGATTTCCCGTCCAAGACCGGTGAAGATCAGGACGAGCAACAGTACGACGAAGAATCCTCCTGTGCTGCCACTCTTACGTTTGGGGGGCTGCGCCGGACGCTGCTCATTCCGAAGGCGTTGCTGTCGAAAATTTGGTTGCGGCGATGCGGTGAACTGCTGGGTGGCTGGCTGCTGTTGCGGTTGGTAACCAATGCGCGGATCCACCGCGGCCGGCGGCCTGTTGCCCGCCGGGATCTGGGCGGCAACGCTGGCCGGCAACCAAGACATCAGAGCGGCCGGCACCTGATAACCCGCTTGCGGACTCGGTGGCAGCTGTGGCTGGCGGTGGTACACGGCTTCTTGGTTGATGGTGCGGCCGTAAGCGCTGGGTCGCGGCACATTCGGTGGCCGGACGTTTGGCGGTCGTACATTGGGCGGTCGAACATTGGGTGGGTGAACGTTCGTCTGGGTGACCGGTGCTGCGGGGATCGCTGCCGGTAGGACCGGCGCGGCCGCAACGTCCATGGTGGTGGCAGGTGCCCACGGGTTGTACGGAATTGCGGGACTTACCGAGTTAGGCATGGCGTGGGCAGGCATGCTGCGGGTCGCCGCAATCTGTGCCGAACGGGAGGGGACGAGCGGACCGGGCGGCGGGTAGGGGTGCTGGGACCTCGCCCGATTCGGGTTCAGCGTCGACGTGACCGGGGCATTCCTGGAGCGCGTCGTAAAGGCGGCGGTGGCATCGGGGAACACTGCCGGGACGTCGAGCCGGGATCTGGCAGCGCCTGTTCCGTCGGAGCCGGTCAGGGCATCGACGAAAAAGTGCTGTGGTTCCGCTGTCATGGCTCGCTGGTAGGCGCGGTGCCTCCGCCGTCGTTTCCGGCCCCCGTTTCCCCGCCCTTGCGCTCCTGCCCGTGATTTCGATATCAGGAAGGAATGCAAGAGCGAGGAAAAGACGAGGTCTGACAGACGAGCCGGATCAGCTACTTGGCGGCGGCTGGTTTCTTCGCAGCGGGCTTCTTGGCGGCCGGTTTCTTGGCTGCGGTTGTTTTGGTCGCCGGCTTCTTGGCGGCCGGCTTGCGCTTCGGGGCCGGGCCACGAGCTCGCCGATCGGCCAACAGTTCGGCCGCCCGTTCCACCGTCAGATCCTCGACCTCATCACCCTTGCGCAGGGAAGCGTTGGTTTCCCCGTCGGTCACATACGGACCGAACCGGCCGTCCTTGATCACCATCGGCTTCTTGGTTTCCGGATCCTCACCGACCTCCCGCAGCGGCGGTGCGGTGGCTGCGGTCCGCCCGCGCGTCTTGGGTTGGAGGTAGATGGCCAACGCTTGATCCAGATCAACCGTGAACAGTTCGTCTTCGGTGGTCAGCGATCGAGAGTCGGTGCCCTTCTTCAGATACGGACCATACCGACCATTCTGGGCGGTGATTTCAGCACCGGTTTCTGGGTCTTTACCCACCACCCTGGGCAGCGTCAGAAGCTTTAACGCCTCTTCCAGGGTGACCGTTTCCAGGTTCATCGACTTGAACAGCGACGCGGTTCGGGGCTTGATCGCGCCCTTGCCCTTGGTGGGGGTGTCCTCCGGGAGCACCTCGGTGACGTACGGCCCGTAGCGACCGTCCTTGGCCACAATCGGCCGTCCGACCGACGGGTCGATACCCAGTTCACGGTCGCCACTTTCGGCTTTGGTGAACAATTCTTCGACCATCTCCGGCGTGACCTCATCCGGCGCGAGTTCCTCGGGCAGGTTGGCCCGTTCGTTCGGGATGTCGCCGGCGATGCCGTCAGCCGAAGCCGGTGTTCCTTCCAGATCCGGCAGCCCCGCGCGCTCCAGGTACGGCCCGTAGCGGCCCACCCGGACCACCACCTGTCGTCCATCCAGAGATTTGACGATGGGCAGCGAGTTGATCTCGCGGGCATCGATGTCCTCGAGGTTCTCGCCCACCAATTTCTTCAGCCCACCAGCGCGTGCCACCGACCCATCGGCGCCGGTCTGACCACCGAAGTAGAAGGTGGACAGCCATTCGGTGCGGCCGAGCCGGCCTTCGGCGATGCTGTCGAGTTCATCCTCCATCGCGGCGGTGAAGTCGTAATCCACCAGCCGAGCGAAATGCTGTTCCAACAAACCGATGACGGCAAAAGCGATCCAGGACGGTACGAGTGCCTGCCCCTTGCGCCAGACGTACCCGCGCTCGGTAATGGTGCGGATGATCGACGTGTAGGTGGAGGGGCGACCGATGCCCATCTCCTCCATCGCCTTGATCAGCGACGGTTCGGTGTACCTGGCCGGCGGCGAGGTGGTGTGTCCCCCCGGAGTCAGCTCCTTGGCTTCAATCTGCTGCCCCTGCTTCAGGTTCGGCAGTTTCCGTTCGGCGTCATCGGCTTCGCCGCCGGCTTCGGCGTCAACGGTCTCGACGTAAGCGCGCAGGAAGCCGGGGAAAGTGATGGTCCGCCCCGATGCGCCGAAGGTGCACGCGCGGCCGTCCGCATCGGCCACCGCCTTGATGGTCAGGGTCATCCCGCGGGCATCGACCATCTGGGACGCGATGGTGCGCTGCCAGATCAGTTCGTAGAGCCGGAACTCATCGGAGCCGACCTTGTTGGCGATCTGCCCCGGGGTCTGGAAGACCTCGCCGGCCGGGCGGATGGCCTCGTGCGCCTCCTGCGCGTTCTTGACCTTGCGGGTGTACTGCCGTGGAGCGTCCGGGACGTATTCCGGGCCGTAGAGCTCACGGGCCTGCGAGCGAGCGGCGTCCAGAGCCGTGACGGACAGCGTCGTCGAGTCGGTACGCATATAGGTGATGAAACCGGACTCGTACAGTCGTTGCGCGGTCCGCATGGTGCGTTCGGAGTTGAAACCCAGCTTGCGGCCCGCCTCCTGTTGCAGGGTCGACGTCATGAACGGCGCATAAGGCCTTCTGGTGTAAGGCTTTTCCTCTACCGAAGTCACCGTCGCAGACTTGTCCTGCAGCTGGACGGCGAGATCGCGGGCATGTGCCTCGTCCAACTGTAGAACCGTTGAGCCGGCCTTGAGGTTTCCGGTGTTCTCGTCAAAATCACGACCGGACGCCAACCGCTGACCGTCCACCGACTGCAATGTAGCGGTAAATGTTGTTGGCTTGCCACTGATCTGGTCCTGCGCGGCCAGCAGCGCATCGATGCCCCAGTAGCTACCGGAGACGAAGGCCATCCGAGCCCGCTCGCGCTGCACGATGATCCGGGTGGCGACCGACTGCACACGACCGGCGGACAGCTTGGGCATCACCTTCTTCCATAGCACCGGCGAGACCTCGTAGCCGTAGAGCCGGTCCAGGATGCGCCGGGTTTCCTGCGCATCGACCAAGTTCTCGTTCAGGTCGCGGGTGTTGCGGGCCGCCTCCTGAATGGCGGATTTGGTGATCTCGTTGAACACCATCCGCTTGACCGGCACCTTGGGGTTCAGGGTTTCCAAAAGATGCCAGGCAATGGCCTCGCCCTCGCGGTCCTCATCGGTGGCCAGTAAGAGTTCGGAGGCACCTGCCAACAGGGCCTTGAGTTTGGCCACCTGCGCCTTCTTCTCGGGACTGACCACGTAGAGCGCTTCGAAGTTTTTGTCGACATTGACGCCAAGTCGGGCCCAGGGTTCGCCCTTGTACTTGGCCGGTACGTCGGCAGCTCCACGGGGAAGATCCCGAATGTGCCCGACCGAGGCCTCCACCACATATCCCGGGCCGAGGTAGCCCGCAATGGACTTGACCTTGGCCGGGGACTCCACAATCACCAAGCGCACGCCACCGTCACCGGTGTCGCTCTGGGCTGCCTTTCGTACGGCCATGCGCTGTCACGTTCTCCTTATATATACGAACCCGATCTCACTCGCGCTCGCGCTGTTAGAACTTCTCTTTTGATGCTGCCGCGCTACGCCTTGGTATCCCCAAGTGACCCTGGGTAATCCATGACGCCAACAGGTGCAGAATGCCACGAGTTGCTGTAAGTGCAAGTTGCTACCCTTCCGGGCGCGGCTGATGCCCCCGCGGCCAGGATAGGCACAACAGCTATGCGGATCAGTAATCGGACTCCGGAAATGATCCTTGCGGGCCGCCTTCCGGGGTCTGACCGAGAAACTCCACCAGGCGCGTCAGGCGTCGATGCCCGACGATCCGAATACCAGGGCCACCGCCCCGAACACCGATCAACGAGCCCGCCAAACCAGTCCCAGCACAGACCGAGGCCAACGCCTCGTGCGTGTCCGGGGCGTGCGGATCCAGGCCCAGTTGGTAACCCGGCGGATCCAGCCTGCCCGAACTGATGGCCCAGCATCTGAGCAACCCGGGATCGGCGCCCAAATGGTCCGGGACACTCTTCACGGCACCCCTGGTCCAAGCCGTCGCCAAAGCCACCAGCTGCGGATCCTTGTCCGTTCGCAGCAAAAATGGGGCCGGCCCGTCGACTTGCACCACTGTGGCTTCGACCCCGCGCCCGGCGCATTCAGTGGCCAATGCCTCGGCCCGCCAGTGCTCGGATAACAGGATCGAGAGACGGGCGCCCCCGGGGGTCACGACTATCTGCCCATGGGCAGCAAGAAGCCCACCAAGGTCGGATACCTGAGGTGGTGCAAAATCGGCAGAGAAGAAGGAGAGCTGGCCCACGCGCTCACGCTAACGGCAGGAGGGGGATCTGCTCGACAGGCGCGGCAGAACCAGCCCGGGAAGGCACACCGCACATGGTCGGTCAGCACGTCAGGTACGTTGCCCGGCACCACTGGGCCGATTGGGTGAACTATTTGAGACGGACGCAGCCTCCCCTTACCTATCTATCGGCCAAATGCGGACAAAGTGCCAGTAAATGGTTAACCAAACCTTCCGAAGGCCAGACAAACCTTCGTTTACAGACCGTTCGGGGAGGTTCACAGTGGTGTGATGTTGCTCAAGCCTGCGGGATCATCATCGACTGATCTCGAATCGATCACATCGGGCCGACTCAACTGGTTGCGCGCTGCAGTGTTGGGTGCCAACGACGGCATCGTCTCCACTGCCGCGATAGTGATCGGTTTCGCCGGAGCCACGAATGACCGGACTTCGATTCTGGTGGCCGGCGTTGTAGGTCTGCTGGCCGGTTCGATGTCGATGTCCGTTGGCGAATATGTCTCGGTTTCCACCCAACGGGCCAGCGAGCAATCCATGCTCGAGATGGAACGACGGGAGCTTGCAGAGGACCCGGACGGAGAACTGGCCGAGCTCGCTGACCTCTACCGGGCAAAAGGTCTATCTGCAGATTTGTCGGAGCAGGTGGCCCGAGAATTGACCGCCCACGATGCGTTGGGCGCCCATGCCGAAGCAGAACTGGGACTGGATCCAAATGCCCTGACGAACCCGTGGCACGCTGCACTGGCCAGTTTTCTGGCCTTTGTCTGTGGGGCCATCGTTCCATTGATCGCGGTGCTGATCGGCGCGGGCGCTTTCGGGGTTGGT
>JBBSRY010000097.1:0-7328 GCA_038242595.1 Mycobacteriales bacterium | reverse complement strand
ACGCCGTAACCGCTGCTTAGCCCGAACCTCGTCCAGCGATACCACCAATGCCCCCGAGCTCCGACGCCGATCCGGTATGAGTTGGCTCCTCTATCCTGACGGCGTGACATCTGCGGTGAAAATGCGAGCGCTTTTGCTGGCGCTCACTGTCGTCGTCGCCGTATCCGGATGCGCCAGACCCGGCTAGTGCGCCCCTGCCCAGGTGCGACTTTCACTGGCCGGGATCGACGCAGCTGCCGGCCACCGGTACGCGCAATTGATCGCTACCAATATCTCCGACCGTCCGTGCAGTCTGATCGGCTGGCCCGGTCTCGGTCTGCGGGGAGTGGGGAACGCCATTTCCCACCCCGCCCGAGCGCAGCGCCTTGCCGCTCGACCGGGTCGGTGTACCGCAGGCCGACGCCGATATCGCCGTGACGCTGACTGCCAGCGGCAGCGCCGCCGCCGAATTGGAGTGGACCGGAGCCTTGGCCGGTGCCTACGACGAGCCGGTGTCCCTGATCGTCGTCCAGTTCACCATTGATACAACCCCAGCTGTGTTGTTCGTTGACGCTGCCGACCACGTCAATCTCGGCCCAGAATCGACGGTGCGGATCCGGCCGTGGGGTTCGGCAGCGTAGTCGGTTGGGGTCATTTCAGCCGGCGGCCCGCATGAGACCTGGAAATCTCAAGACCTGAAGACCTGAAGACCTGAAGACCTGAAGACCTGAAGCGATCGTTAGCTCGGCGCGTTCAAACCGCAGGAGGAGATACTGCCGCCGGCTGCCGCGGTGACTCCGAATCGGAACTGATCCATCCGCTCGAAGGCCGTGATCTCACCGGTTTCGACCAACGAGTTCCCGGACTTGGCCGCCAGCAGCAACACCGTTGCTTCATCAAAGTCACCGGGGCTCAGCGACAGGTCGTAGGAACCCGGAGTCTGCAGAATTTCGCCGCTGAAGGTCCCGATCAGGCAACTGATGGCCCCGATGGCGCGTACATCCTGCATCGAATATTGAAGCTGCAGCAGTGCGGCCTGCCCGTAGGCCAGTCCCAGGGTGGTGATCACCGCGTAGTCGCCAAAATTCAGGTGCAGATCCCGCAGCCGTGCGTCGTCGGCGATCACCACGGTGTTGCTGGCCGAGCAGTAGTACACGGCGTGGTCGTCGGTGCAGGCCGGTGTGTCCCCCTCACCGACCACCAGCGGCGGGGCTTCCCAGGTAGCACCTAATTCGTCGAATTTGGCCTGGTAGAACTCGTTGTACGCCAACTGGCCGTATTCCAGGGACTTGCTGTATTCGACGTTGCCCATCCCGTCGTCGCCGGCATTGGTGTTCCCATCGGCACTCTCGGTGAAGACCGCGGAGGTGTAGATGCGCTTGTCGCTGAAGTTGTCACGGCAGGCTGTTGGCCCCTGCTCATACCCCTCCTGGAAAGCGCTGACCCGGTCGAACGCGCTGCCATGCGCGCCGCGGCGTTCCGGATCGGTACCCACCTGATCCGGCAACTCATAGGCCCAAGCTTGAAGGGTCAGATCCAGGTTCTCCTCGTTGAAGGTGAAGTGGGCAGCGTTTCCGTCTGACACCTGCCGGGCCCAGCTGCCGGCAAAACAATCTGCCTGGGTGTCC
This sequence comes from Mycobacteriales bacterium, assembly GCA_038242595.1. Taxonomy (GTDB): domain Bacteria; phylum Actinomycetota; class Actinomycetes; order Mycobacteriales; family Nakamurellaceae; genus Nakamurella. The sequence continues at coordinate 5,721 of JBBSRY010000097.1, read as the reverse complement.
CGGACAATGGACCGGTCACTGGGCGGGGCGTCCCTGGCCTGAATGGCGTGACCCAACTCGTGAGCCAGCACGAGACCGACCTGCAGGTCGCTGTATTCACTGGCGAATCGCTCGAGAAGTGGCCGCCAGTAGGCGATCTCATCGGCATAAGAGCAGTAGAAGGCGTTGTTGATGATGACTTCATCATCCGGGCCGTCCATACATTCGGAGGCATTGCCGTCGCCGGGACCGATCGAGTAGTACCGGCCGTTGAGCGGCTCGAATTCCTTGCCGTAGACCTCCGGATAGAACTCGGTCCAATAGTCGGTGATGTCCTCGAGGGCGTCACGAGCGATCTGGTCGGCCCCGTCTGGCTCGGCGAATTCGATCTCGAAATCCGAAGGAGTGTAGTTGCTCGGTTGCTCGGCCGGAATGGCCATCGCATCTCGGGTGGGCAAACCGGCGATGGTGTTGGCGCAACCAGCCAGGGTGAACACCCCGGCCAAGATCGCCAACCGCATGACGAGCGAGCGCCGACGGCGAGTACCGGCGTTGAACGCTGGCATAGGTCCTCCATATATGAATCACGGCCGGGTCCAGATGTGGTGGCCGGCCGCGGAAAGGCGACAACGAGAGAGAAGCCGAAATATTTTGATGCCGCGAGGCGGCATCATTCATCTGATTCCGCCGACGGGGCAATTGTTCCCAATTCTGCCCTGCGCATCCCGGCGAAATGGGTCGGGGCGCGAAATTGCCTCAAGTTCGACGCCGATGGTCGCGGCCCGTTCACCATTGCGCCGTCGCTCTGACCTAAGCTGCTGAAATTATGAGCGAAACGTCGCCGGTCATCCCCGGCCCGCCTCCCCCTGAAGTGCCTGCGGGCACTGCCGGCCAAATCATCGCCTGGGCATTCTGGGACTGGGGTTCGGCGGCGTTCAATACCGTGGTAGTGACGTTCATCTTCTCGGCCTACCTCACCACCAGCGGCGTGATCGGCGACCTGACCGAGGGTCAGGCGGCGACCCGACTGTCCATCGCGGTGAGTATCGCCGGTGTGCTGATTGCCATTTTCGCTCCGGTTGCCGGACAACGAGCCGATGCCTTTGGCAAGCGACGGCGATCAGTCGGTATGTGGACGGCCGCCGTGGTGTTGTGCTCGGCCGGGCTCTTCTTCGTGAAACCCGATCCGAGCTATTTTCTGCTCGGTCTCATCCTGTATGCCGGTGGCCTCATTTTCTTCGAGTTCTCCGAGGTTTCCTACAACTCGATGTTGCGCCAGATCTCCACCCCCGAGACGGTGGGTCGGGTATCCGGATTCGGTTGGGCAATGGGATATTTCGGCGGCATCGTGCTGCTCGTCATCGCCTACTTCGGTTTCATCGCCGGCGATGGCGACACCAGAGGATTGTTCGGAGTCCCCAGTGATGAGGGCTTCAACATCCGTTTGGTGGCCATCTTCGCCGCCGTCTGGTTCGCTGTTTTTGCCATTCCGGTTTTGATCAAGATTCCGGAGAAGGCGCCGGATCCCAATGCCAGCAAGATGTCACTGGCGCAGTCCTACCGGATCCTTTTTGCCGATATCAAGTACTTGTTCAACACCAACCGCAACACGCTGTACTTCTTATTTGCCTCGGCCGTCTTCCGGGACGGTATGTCCTACATCTTCACCGTCGCAGCAATTCTTGCGGTGTCCATCTTCGATGTGCCCGTCGCCGATGTCTTGATCTTTGGCATCGCTGCCAATGTGGTTTCGGCCATCGGCGCATTGGCAGCCGGCAGATTGGATGACACCGTCGGACCCAAGAAAGTGATCGTCTGGTCCCTGACCGGCATCCTGATCAGCGGCAGTATTTTACTGGCGCTCTCCGGCCCGACGTCGTTTTGGGTGATGGGTTTGGTGCTTACTCTTTTTGTCGGTCCGGCGCAGTCGGCATCCCGCACGTTCCTGGCCAGACTGATCGCGACCGGCGATGAGGGCAAGATGTTCGGCCTCTACGCCACCACCGGACGGGCTGTTGCTTTCCTGGCACCGGCTCTTTTTGCACTGGGCACCGGTATCACCGATAACCAGCGGGTGGGCGGTTACGGCATCATGCTGGTGATCGCTGTGGGTCTGCTGATGCTGCTGCGGGTGAAGGCGCCGGAAATGGCCAAGGTCAGCTGAACATGACCGGAAACCAGTGGTACCGCTTCATCTTGACCACTAGCGTAGGCCCATGAAAATTGACCGGATCGATCCCGAGTTGGCTGCCGACGAGATCACCACGCTGCTCGGCTTCCTCAATTTTCACCGCGACACACTGCGGATGAAAACGGCCGGGCTCACCGCAGAGCAGCTGAACTATTCCCATCTGCCGAGCACGCTGACGCTCGGTGGGCTCCTGAAGCATCTGGCAATGGTTGAATCAAATTGGCTGTCCGAGGACCTGCTTGACGAACCGATGATGCCCCCCTTCGACACCGCCGATTGGGCCGCGGACCGGGATTGGGAATTCACCACCGCAGTTGCTGATGCCCCCGAACAGTTGCATGCGCTGTTCAACGAGTCGGTGAGGCGGTCCGATGCCATCTTGCAGAACGCCATGTATGGCGCCGGCCTGAACACACTCTCGGTGAAGAGCAGTGGCGAGGGCGACAAATTCAGTCTGCGATGGATAGTCGTGCACCTGATCGAGGAGTACGCCCGGCACAACGGTCACGCCGATTTCATTCGGCAGGCCATCGACGGCACCACCGGGGAATAGGGCTCTGGGATAGTTCAGTCCCACCGCCAACACTCCAGCATCAGCGAACTCCCAGCACGAACGGGTACACCGCGGAAGCGCCGGCTTCGCGTAACGCCTGGGCGGCAACGGTCAACGTCCAGCCGGAATCGGTGTAATCGTCAACGAGTAACACCGGTCCCCGCAGACCGGCATCTGCCGAACCTGGTGAATTAGGTGAACCTGGTGAATCAGGAGCGGTAACTTCAGAATCGTTGATTCGCAACCGATGTCGGTCAACCACAGCTTTGAGTCGCTGCGCGGAATTGCTCTGGCCCACATTGGACGGACCGTCCTGAACCACCTCGAAGCGCCCCAGCACTGGCAGCTTCAGGTAGCGCCCCAAGCCTTGAGCCAGATGTTCGACAAGCCGAGGCCGGGAGGTCGAGCCCAGGTAGAGGATTCCCACTGGTCGCCCCGCCGGAAAGTCCCAGTCATCCAATACCGCGACCAACGCGTGACGAAGCGGGATGGGCACTTCACCGTCGGTTGAGCCGGGGCCGAACAATTCACGCAGTGCATTGCCAAAACCGAGACCGTCCATTCGAGCCACGGCGCGCCCCTGTTCGGCGCGAGAGCCCGGTCCAATCTTGCCCTTGAGTCCGACACCCAGCGCGCTCATCGCGGTCGGCCACATGACGCGCGGTTCCACCGGAACCCCCGGTCGGTTCAGCCGTTCCCTGGCCCGTGCGACATCGGCCGCATCCACCGCAGAGTTCAGGGACAGACCCCCACAGTTATCGCATCGACCGCACGGTTGCGCGCTGGGATCATCGAGCATCCGGCGCAGGTACTGCAGCCGACATTCCTTGGTGCACAGGTACTCCAGCATTGAGTTCTGCTCATTACGACGGGCAGCATTGACCCGCTCGTAACGCTCGGCGTCGTAAGTCCAGGGCTGACCGGTGGACACCCAGCCGCCCGTTAACCGATGTACGGCGCCGTCCACGTCCAGCACCTTGAGCATCATCTCCAGTCGGGAGCGACGCAGTGACACCTGGGCTTCCAGGGCGGGCACCGATATTGGCTTCGGCGACACCGCCAGGACTGACAACGTTTCTCGAACGTGCTCTTCACCCGGGAACCCCAGAGATCCGAAGTACTCCCAGATCTGCCGGTCGTCGTGCCCCGGCAGGGCGATCACGGTGGCTTGCGCCACGCCACGGCCGGCGCGACCGACCTGCTGGTAGTAGGCAATCGGCGACGGCGGCATGCCGAGGTGGATGACAAAGCCCAGATCAGGCTTGTCGAATCCCATCCCCAGCGCCGAGGTGGCAACCAAAGCCTTGACCTGATTGGTCAGTAAGTTCTCCTCGGCCTGCAGCCGCTCTGCCTGATCCGTCTGCCCGGAGTAGGCGGCCACCTCAAACCCGTTGGCCCGCAGGTGATCCGTCACCTGTTCGGTGGCGGCGACGGTCAGACAGTAAATGATCCCGGACCCGGTCAGCTGGGGTAACTGTTCCACCAGCCAGGCCAGCCGTGATGGCTGATCCGGCAGCGTCACCACCCCCAGGTGCAGTGACTCCCGATCCAAGGTGCCACGCAGCACCAGCACATCAGCGGCCAGCCCAGCAGCGCTGGTGCCCAACTGCTCGGCGACATCGGTCATCACCCGTTCGTTGGCAGTTGCGGTGGTGGCCAGCACCGGAATCCCGGCGGGAAGTTCGGTCAGCATGGTGCGAATCCGGCGATAGTCCGGCCGAAAGTCGTGCCCCCAATCAGAAATGCAATGCGCTTCGTCAACAACCAGCAAGCCGGCGCTGGCCGCCAATCCGGGCAGGACCTCATCTCGGAATCCGGGGTTGTTCAGTCGCTCCGGCGAAACCAGCAGCACATCAACCTCGCCCCGCTGGACCTGCGCGTAGGTCGGGCCCCACTGCTCGGCATTGGCCGAGTTAATGGTCACCGCCGTAATTCCGGCCGCGCTCGCCGCGCTGATCTGATTTCGCATCAGGGCGAGCAGCGGCGAGATGATGACGGTGGGACCGGCGCCCATCTCTCGGAGCAACGCGGTAGCCACGAAATAGACTGCGGATTTGCCCCATCCGGTCCGCTGTACCACCAGCGCACGACGACGATCGGCGACCAACGCCTCGATCGCAACCCATTGGTCCTCCCGCAGGGCGGCCTCGTCATTTCCTACCAACGCTCGCAGATGTTCCTCGGCCCGAGCCCGCAGTTCTACCCGGTCAATGCCAGCAGGGCCGGCAGCACCGGCAATGCCAGCAGCACCGGCAGGAGTCTGTATCGGAGAACCAGTCATGCCGCTACTGTGCCCGCAGACACCGACATCGGACCAACGGAGTCCACAAACCGCAGGTCAGCGATCTTCAGCTGACACTGACAGCTGCGGTGGTTGCTACGATCGACGCCGTGGTGGCTGCCATGATCGAGTCCAGCACCTGCTTTACCGCTTTGCCTGCCCAGTTGCCATCGACGATGGCTTTGACCATCTTCCGGTCGGCGCCCGGGAAAGCCTTCTTCAGACTGCCCGTGGCACTGGCCAGCGCAATCAGCACGGCCGTGCGTTCTGGACATTCATCACCGGTCAACGCTACTTCGATGAGTTGACTGATTTCTGCTTTCGGTTGGCCGTTGGCCTCTGGATAACGATGTACGGGGAAAATCCCGAGAACTTTTTTGGTCTCCTGAGTGACAAGACCCCGGCTCACCAGTGACTCGAACACCCCCAGCCGGAGATCCTTGGAGCGCAATTTGTGCACCCACCACTGCGGTTTTCTTACCTTGGGCTCACTCACGATTTGCCCCAGTATCGCGTCGATACCCGGATGCCCACCAGACGTCGGGTCCAGGACCACCAGTCGCTTCTCCCGCACATCAACTTTCTGCGCCAACGCGAGTTCGGCCAGAATGGCGCCGGCCAGGCCGCATTCGAGGGGCAAGCTCTGAACTCTGGGCCGTCCGTCGGGTTTGAGAGACATCAGTGCGAGTTCGTCGGCCAAGGTCAGCTTGATCTCGT
>JBBSRY010000096.1:0-7339 GCA_038242595.1 Mycobacteriales bacterium | reverse complement strand
TCCGGTGCCGGTGCTGGACCAGCAGCTGCCACAGCCAACCAGCAGTCGACATTCGGTCATCGATCGCGATCATCCCCTTCGCGGTGCCTCCGATGGGGAATTTCGAGATGACCTGGAGCGGATCAGGTTTTCGCCATATTTCTCCAGATTGGCTGCTGTTACCCAGGTAATTTCTCAAGGTGCCGCCGGCCAGGTGGTCCACAACCGGCTTACCCACACGATCAAGGTCACCGCGGTGGCCAGGGCCATTGCGATCGGGGTCAATATCGGCCCCGGTGCGCCCTTGGTCGAGAAGTTGGGTGGGTGCGATCCGGTCGTCGTCCAGGCCGCGGCGAGCGCCCATGATCTCGGGCATCCGCCCTTCGGTCACCTCGGGGAGCGCATGTTGGACCGGGTGGCCAGGGCCAGATTCGGTCTCATTGATGGCTTCGAGGGAAATGCGCAAACCTTTCGCATTCTGACCGAACTCGGTGTCCACGGGACCCATGGTGAGGGCCTGAATTTGACCGCCGCAGTGCGGGCGGCGGTACTCAAATACCCGTGGTCGCGAGTCGGGGTGCCTGATCCGCACCCGCACGATTCGCCGATCAAGCCTCGCGGCGCCGGCGCCGGTCCGGATGCACCCGGTTCCCTGAAGTATTCCAGTTACCTGTTGGATGCCCAGGAGATGCAACAGGTCCGGGCTGCCTATCCGGAGATCCAGGGCTGGCAACAGACCCCGGAATGTGCCGTCATGGACGTTGCGGACGATATCGCTTACTCCTTGCACGATCTGGATGACTTCCACCGTGCGGGCATCCTGCAGCATGCTTCGGTTGCTGCCGAGTTCCGGACCTGGATGGCTCATCGGGTCAAGCTGTACGGGTGTGACACCGGGTCTTTGCTCAACGCCGAACGGCGGCCCGGCAACTCGTTGGAGCTGCTCAGGCGCCGGTTGAAAGCCAAGGATGGCTGGACATTTGACGATGATGCCTTCGCGATGGCGGTAGACCGAGTGGGAATTGATCTGATCGATGGTCTTCTTGCGGTCCCGTTCGATGGATCGATTGAATCCGAGAGAGTCATCGGCGTTTTCACCAGCAGTTGGATTGCACACCTGCAGGACTCGGTGCGGGTGGTTCCGGATCCACATATACGTTCCGGTTACATCGCGTTGGCCTCGCAGGCCTGGCACGAGGTGGCGGTACTCAAATTTGTCCACCAGCGGTTCGTGCTCGATCGTCCGGACCTGGCGATGTATCAGCGGGGCCAGGGGCAGATCATCACGACTCTGGTCGGCGCTTTCGATTCCTGGCTTTCTGACGGCGACGATGTACACCGGGCGCCTCGGCGGTTGATTGACCTGGTGGAATTGGCAACCGATAGCTATCGGCGGTTGCGAAGACAGACTCCGCACCTGTTGCGCGGACCGAACGAAGAAGACTTCACCTCGGAGGACGACCTGATTCGGTTGGGTCGTGGACGCGGGATCATCGATTACGTCGCGACCTTGACCGACGACCGTGCGGTGGCCACGGCGGCTTCGGTTTCCGGGTCGTCCAGTCGGCTCTGGGACGCCGGTAGCGGTCTGTAACGCCCAATCACCTGTTGCCGCTGAGGATTCTGGACACTTGACACCGGTGGACGGGGTCTAGTTTCCGGTATTCGTCAGGTTCGCTGGTTAACTGGACCCATGACCCGCACCCGTGATGCTGCCGGCGGCGGCACCGTCGTGGAAGTGCCAATGGATCGAATACCGGGCTGGGTCAACCGTTTTGCCGACCGCAACGGTGGGTCGACGACAATTTCGGCAGACCAGCACGGCGTCTACCTGAGAGCCATCGATGGCACCGTTGCCCAATTGGCCGCTCCTTTCGGGCCGATGCATATTGGTGACCGGGAACCACTGGAAGCACTGCTGGATCACCTGTCGGGCATCGGGGGAGTTGGGTTGATCGCCGTTCGCGGCGGTGCGCACTCGGTGGGTGTCGCCCGGGACGGGGTGGTGGTGTCCTCGAAAACGGACCGGGCATATCTCCAGGGGCGCACCGCGGCCGGCGGCTGGTCCCAACAGCGATTCGCGCGACGCCGGGGAAATCAGCTCACGGCATCCTTGTCCGATGCTGCCGCTACCGTCGCCAGAATTTTGCTGCCGGTGCGCAAGGATTTGGATGCGCTGATAGTCGCCGGCGATGCAAAAGCACTCGCTACCGTCCTCAACGACGTACGACTGAAATCACTTCTCTCGTTGCCCCGGCGGACATTTGGTGACATCCCGGAACCACGTCGAAGCGTGATCGATGATCTGGCCCAACGGATGTTCACCGTCGAAATCACCATCCGCCCACCGTCATCGGTCGGCTGAGGATCCTGCTGCTGGCGGGCTGTCAGCATTGCCTATTTCGTCGAAGGAAAGAATATGGCAGCGGATCGTGTCGGATATCTTCCTGACCGGCTATCACCGGGGAAGCACAGCGGATTGCTCTGGAAACAGGGATCTCACCGGGGAATACGGCGTAGAGGTCACCGGGTCACATCAACCGGCTGTCGTGCTCTGGCTGCGAGTACTCCGCGCAATCCCACCCATGCCACGACCAGGCCGATGACGGTTGCTGATCCGATCAGCACGGCGTGCACCCACAAAAAAGCAGTCGGCGTCAACCCGTCCCAGGCGCGTGGGTCCTGCCAGATCGCTACCGCAAATCGAGGCCAGACGACGACGTTGAAGACGCCGGCCAGCAAAAGGAACAAGGACCATCGTTTTGTCAGAACCACACCTCTCAGTATGCGCATTGGGTCGTTGTCGGCCCCACAGGGCACAATGCCAGGGGTGTAGATCCGCCCAGGGATAGCCGATGAGTTGAGAGCAGGACAGTGAATTCAGGGACCGGAAGCGTCGCCGGAAGCGCCGCGGCCAAGACAGCCATTCAAACCTCGATCATCGCCAAGATCGCAGCCGAACTCGGGGTGGCGCCTTGGCAGGTGCTGGCGGCGGTGGAGTTGTTGGACGGTGGCGCGAGCGTCCCATTCGTTGCTCGGTACCGCAAAGAGGCCACCGGCACGCTGGATGATGTGCAGCTGCGCACCCTCGAGGAACGTCTGGGTTATTTGCGGGAGCTCGAGGAGCGGCGCACCAGCATCATCGAGTCGATTCGTTCGCAGGGGAACCTCGATGCCGCGCTTGCCATCCGCATCGCGCAGGCCGACACCAAATCGCGGTTGGAGGACATCTACCTCCCGTTCAAGCCGAAACGGCGTACCAAGGCACAGATCGCTCGCGAAGCCGGACTGGAACCGCTGGCCGAGCAGTTACTGACAGACCCGAATCTGGACCCGCAGGAGAGTGCCGCCAAGTTCGTGGACAGTGCCAAAGGTGTGGAAAGCACTGTTGACGCACTGGCCGGTGCGCGGTCGATTTTGGTCGAAAAGTTTGGCGAGGATGCCGATCTGGTGGGTGCTCTGCGGGAGAAGATGTGGCGCCAAGGACGTGTGGTGGCTCTTGTACGCGACGGACGAGAGGACGAGGGCGCCAAGTTCTCCGACTACTTTGACTTTGCCGAACCGCTGCACAAGATCCCGTCGCACCGCGCGATGGCACTGCTGCGCGGCGAGAACGAGGAAATTCTGGCCCTGACGCTCAGCCCCGAAGCGGCCGACCGAGATCCGCGTGATACCAGCCCGACGGAGTACGAAGGACAGATCGCCGCTCGGTTCAATATTGCCGATCGCGGTCGTCCGGCTGATCCCTGGCTCAAGGACACCGTCCGTTGGGCCTGGCGGACGAAACTTCTTGTTTCGCTCGGTGTTGACCTGCGGATGCGGCTGCGCCAGGCAGCCGAGCAGGCCGCAGCCACCGTCTTTGCCGAGAACCTGCGGGATTTGCTGTTGGCAGCTCCGGCCGGTAGCCGGACCACGTTGGGACTGGACCCCGGACTTCGTACCGGTACCAAGGTGGCGGTGGTCGATGGCACCGGGAAGGTTGTGGCCATCGACACCATCTACCCGCACCAGCCCCACAACAAGTGGGATCAGGCCAAGATGACCCTGCAAAAGTTGATCACCACTCACGGTGTGCAACTCATTGCCATCGGCAACGGAACAGCCTCCCGGGAGACCGACAAGCTCGCCGCCGAACTGGTTGCCATCAACAGGGGCGTCTTGAAAATCGTCGTCTCCGAGGCCGGCGCGTCGGTTTATTCGGCGTCGGCCTACGCCTCAGCGGAACTTCCGGATCTGGATGTATCGATCCGCGGTGCGGTTTCCATCGCCAGACGACTCCAGGATCCGCTGGCCGAATTGGTGAAAATCGATCCGAAATCCATCGGTGTCGGTCAGTATCAGCACGACATCTCCGAAGGACTCCTGGCCCGGAGCTTGAACAACGTCGTCGAGGACTGCGTGAACGCGGTCGGAGTCGACGTCAATACCGCTTCCGTCCCACTGCTGACCAGGGTGTCCGGGATCACCACCACCCTGGCCGAGAACATTGTCAATCACCGAGATAGCAATGGCCCCTTCAGTTCTCGGAAAGCGTTGAAAGATGTTCCGCGGCTGGGCCCGAAGGCCTACGAACAATGCGCCGGATTCCTGCGCATTGCCGGCGGGCAGGACCCCCTGGACCGATCCAGCGTGCACCCCGAGGCCTACCCGGTGGTCCGGAAGATCCTGCAGACCACCGGAAAGCAGATCGACTCTCTGATCGGCAATGTCGCGTTGTTGCACACCCTGCGGCCACAGCAATTTGTTGATGACACCTTTGGGGTGCCCACCATCACCGACATCCTCGCCGAACTCGAGAAACCGGGGCGGGACCCGCGCCCGGCATTCACCACCGCCACCTTCGCTGACGGTGTGGAGAAGATTTCCGATCTTCGGCCGGGAATGGTGCTCGAAGGAGTGGTGACGAATGTTGCCGCCTTCGGCGCGTTTGTCGATATCGGCGTGCATCAGGATGGACTGGCCCATGTCTCGGCCCTGAGCGACAAGTTCGTCAGCGATCCGCGCGAGGTGGTGAGGTCCGGGCAGGTGGTCAGGGTCAAAGTGTTGGAGATTGATCCGGCACGCAAACGGATCTCCCTCACTCTGCGGTTGACAGATGAGCCAGGAATGAAGCAAAACGGACCCCGCCAAGGCGGCCGGGGTGGTCAAAGCGGCCCGGGTGGTCAGCGCGGCCCGGGTGGTCAAGGTCAGCGTGGACCGAGTCCGGACGAACAGGGTCAAGGTCAGGGCGGACGCCCCGATCGGCAGGGTGGTGGTCGTCCGCCCCGACCGCAGAGTTCTGGTGCCAGTTCGGCATCCACCCCTGGTGGATCTTTGGCCGACGCCCTCAAGCGCGCCGGTTTTGGTCAATAGGGCGCAAGTCAGGTGAAGGCGGTATTGCGGCCCGACGAGCGCTGTGACCAACTCCCGGCAGTAATACGGTCGGGCCGGCGACCCATCCCCGGTAGACTCGACCAACGTGATTACCGCAACCGGCCTTGAACTGCGGGCCGCCTCGCGGATCCTGCTTGCTGATACCTCTGTCCGTGTCCAAACAGGCGACCGCATCGCCTTTGTCGGCCGTAATGGTGCCGGCAAGACCACCACCCTGCGGGTGCTCGGCGGTGAAGGCAAGCCCTACGCCGGCAAGGTAGATGTGACCGGACCGATCGGATATCTGCCGCAGGACCCACGTGAAGGTGATCTCAATATCACGGCGCGGGACCGAATCCTGTCGGCTCGTGGCCTGGATTCCCTCGCCGCAGAGTTGGCAAAAGTACATATTGAGATGGCCGAACTCGTCGATGGGCCGGGTAGAGACGCCGCGATCAAGCGTTACGGCCATATCGAGGAGCAGTTCTCCAACCTGGGCGGGTACGCCGCCGAAAGTGAAGCCGCTCGGATCAGCTCCAACCTCGGGCTGCCGGAACGTATTCTGCTGCAGCCGATGCACGAGCTTTCCGGTGGGCAACGTCGACGGGTCGAATTGTCGCGCATTCTCTTTGCTGCCGCCGACGCCGGTGACGGCACCATGCTGTTGCTCGATGAGCCGACCAACCACCTTGATCATGACTCGATCGTCTGGCTCAGAGATTTCCTGAAGAGTTTTAACGGGGGACTGGTGATCATTTCCCACGATGTCGATCTGCTTGCCGCCGTGGTGAACAAGGTGTGGTTCCTCGACGCCGTCCGCGGCGAGATGGACACCTACAATATGACCTGGCAGCGGTACTTGGACGCTCGCAGCGCCGATGAGCAGCGCCGTCGCCGGGAGCGGGCCAATGCGGAGAAGAAGGCATCGGTCCTGATGACCCAGGCAGCAAAAATGGGCGCCAAGGCGACCAAGGCTGTTGCAGCGCAGAACATGGCCAAGCGGGCGGAACGCTTGTTGGCCGGGCTGGATCAGATTCGAGTGGCCGACAAGGTGGCCAAGATCCGATTCCCATCGCCGGCGCCTTGTGGCCGGACACCATTGGCCGCGACGAATCTGTCCAAGGCCTACGGTTCATTGGAAATCTTCGCCGGCGTCGACCTGGCGATCGACAAGGGCAGCCGGGTTGTTGTTCTCGGATTCAACGGCGCCGGCAAAACCACCTTGCTCAAGGTGCTGGGCGGCAATGAGAAACCGGACACCGGCAAGGTGGAGCAGGGCTTTGGTCTGCGCCTCGGGTACTACGCGCAGGAACACGAAACCCTGGATCCGGACGCCAGCGTGTGGGAGAACATCCGTCATGCCGCACCGGATACCGGAGCGCAGGAACTGCGAAATCTGTTGGGTACCTTCCTGTTCAAGGGGGAGCAGCTGGACCAAAAGGCAGGCACTCTCTCCGGCGGGGAAAAGACCAGACTGGCGCTGGCCGGTTTGGTGTCCTCAGCAGCGAACGTGCTGTTGCTCGATGAGCCGACAAATAACCTGGACCCGGCCAGTCGCCAGCAGGTCCTGGAGGCGTTACAGAGCTATGAGGGTGCGGTGCTGCTGGTCACTCATGACGCCGGTGCGGTGGCAGCGTTACAGCCGGAGCGGGTCATCCTGTTGCCAGATGGCACCGAGGACCACTGGTCCGAAGAGTATTTGGAGCTCGTCGAACTCGCCTGACCTGATCTCCCGCCGGCCCCGGCCAGGTCGCTCGCCGCCCGGACCTGCCGGTCCCACGGGTTCGTGCACGCAGTGCTGGTCGCTTCGGATGTCCCAGTATGGGGACGCGGCGGTCCGACCCGTAAACTCGAAGGGTGAAAACTATTACCTCTGATGCTGGCAAGAACAGTGTCGGCAAGACCGGTATCGGTAAGAAGGCGGCCAAAGCTGCAGAAGATGCGGCCAAGCACTCTGAGTTGGGCGATCAACTACTCGAAGCCGGCCACGTGGTACTGGAAGTCGATG
>JBBSRY010000095.1:0-7401 GCA_038242595.1 Mycobacteriales bacterium | reverse complement strand
TGGCAGAACAGGCCGGTTCCGCGCTTGGATGCAAGTACGGCACTACCTTCGAGTCGTATCGCGGTTAGCCGGCTTCATCCCCAGCACTGTGACCGTAGGACTGAGACGACGGGTAAGTGGGCACAGTCGTCTGCATGACAGATTCATCGGACATCGATGTGCCCGATAGCTCCGAGGCATTCGACCCCTCCCCCTACTTGCCGCAACACGACGATCCAAATACCCGGCCCGGCCCGACAGATCAAGGCGGCCACGGTGGAATGGCCACTCGGGAACAAGAGTCTCGACTTCAGGACGAATCCGGACACGACCAGCCCGCCAACTCCAGCAACACCGACAACACCGATACGAAGGACCTCCGATGACAGACCCCACCAGCGATTCCGGCGTCACCCCCAACCCTGAGAAGGATCCGAAAGATTGGGTCACCGGAGACCAGCCGATGACCGGTCCGCAGGACTCCTACGTCCACACCTTGGCCCAGGAAGCAAATGTGGAGGTCCCGGACGACCTGACTAAGGCACAGGCAAGTGAAATGATCGACGACCTGCAGAACAAGACCGGCCGCTAGGACGGGTCGGAGCGCATCGATCACGGCAGCTTCGATTGAGCGCCTTTCCACGTTTCAATTGCTTGAGCTTTATCAGTGCTTGAAATAACCGATCGTTGATCAAGTGGAGTCGAGATCCCCCGTCGTTGATCGAGTGGAGTCACGATCTTGTGGGTTGAGAGTTCTTGTAACACTGCGGGTTAGAACGGCGGGTCATCGGGTAGTCGGCCGCCGCGGCGGGTACCGGCACCGGGTCGTGGGGGTCATGCAGGGTCCCGGCGCGCTGATTACGACCGGGGGCCCGTCGGGCGTATCGGTGCTGACGATCGGCGCGGGCGGCTTTGGCCCGCTCCTCGAATCGTTGCTGGCTGGCCAGATATTGAGCTTTCCGGTCGGCCGGAGTCAGCTCCCCGCACCGACACCCAGCATCCACACCACCACCCGCAGCCGCAGTGGCGGCGTCGGTGGTGGCGGGGCAGTCGGGCCCGGCCCGGTGACCCACCGGTGGGGTGGTGAACAATCGCTGTTCCTGGACCGGCTGGTCGGTGATCCACCAATTCTCCGGGTTCTCCGGGGAATCAACACCCGGGGCGAACACCGGATCCGGGTCCCGCAGATACTTACCACCCAGCGGGGTGGTCCACTCATACATACCCGAGCCCCTGCGCAACACGGTGAAACCACCGGCGTCCTTGGCCCGATGATGATGCTGGCAAATGAAGACCACATGGTGCGTCATTTGGTCAGCAGATCGCGCGGTATTTAATCGGGGCGTGCCCATCTGCGGGTTAATCTCAGAGCGCATGCAGTGACCGAAGATGGGAGGCAACCAGTGACAAGTCCGCTCGCAAAGTGGTTCAAAATCACCACCATGACCCAGCGACTGCGCAAATCCGGCATCAGGGACGATGTCGTCGACGCCGCGGAGACGACAGCATTCGGTCGTCACAGTGACCGCGTATTGCCCTGCCTGGCACGGTCATTGGATCCGATGGAAACAGTGCAGCGGATGCTCGAAGGACGCTGGCACAAATCAGTGGGAATTGTGGTGCTAACGGACCACCGTCTGGTGCTTTTTCCGCTGGATCCGTCCCCCGAAAACCTCATCGTGGTCGATCGGCAGGACCTGATTAGCGCTTCCGGTGAGCTTCGCCGGGGCCAAGGAGTATTGAAAATCTCCTACCGGACGCAGGGCGATACGATGTCGGCCGAGCATTCAATCACCATCGGTCAGATTCTTGGCAACCAAGCGCAGACGATGGCGCAAGCCATTGTCGATATGTTGGCTGGAGTATGAAAACCCCTGGTCAGCCGACGAGATCCGTGAGAAAAGCTGACCGATCTGAAACGCAAGCACAACGTCGGCGATGTCAGTGACGACGAGTTCGACCGCATAAAGCGCGGTTTGTTCCGGCAACTCTGAACTGTAAACACACCACTATCGGGCCAGTCCTACCAGTGAACAGAACGACTGCCTACCTCGCCGGGGAGTTTGCCTGTGGCGCAGAGGTTCTTGCTGACTTCGCGCAGCTTGATGTTGTGGTTCTTCGACTCTCGCACAAGCACACTGAATGCCTTATCGGCCGTCAGCCCGTACCGGCCCATCAGAATGCCCTTGGCCTGACCAATCAAATCCCTGGTCTCCAGCGCGGCGGTCAGAGATTCCTGACGCTCGGCGGCAGCCAATGCGATCGCTGCGTGAACTGCAAAAATTGACGCCAGAGATTCTGATTCGGCGGTGAAAGCGCTGGGTGTCCCGGAGGCCATGGACAACGATCCGTAGGAGCGAGGGCCGGCCATCAGCGGAGTGCAGAGCATGCTGCCGACTCCGAATTCGGCAGCCCGGGCGGCAAATACCGGCCAACGTTCATCTCTGGCGAAATCCGCAGCACGGAACGAGAGATTATGCGCCGCAGTGTCTCGGCAGGGTCCCTGGCTCAATTCGTTCTGTAGGGCAATCATGGGTATCGTCTCAGGCCCGGACACGGCCCTGGCCACCAGTTGGTTACGGTTATCAAACACCACCAGCGCGGCATATTCGCAACCTGGCACCACTCCTACCGCACCGGCCACAATCTCACGCAACAGCGCATATTCGCCGGTATCGGGTTGCTGCTGCCACTTCGCCGCCAATTCCGCCAGCGAGCCGGCGAAATCTTGGAGGTCCACCGCATCAGGGACGACTCGTAGCCCGGCGACGCGACCAAAGGACGTCGACACCGATTCGACACCTTGATAGTTCTCTGACATACCTCAACTCCAGCTGGACATTTCCAGATTCGATCTCATCAACGTAACTGGTCAATACTGCGCCAAGGCACACGAATCTATGCAACTTCCACTATTCGATGTTAATAGAACTATGCAAGCTGTCACGAGAACCGACACAGCCGTCGATGAGGACGACAGGTCACCACCCTTGACACTGTCCGAGACAACCGATATTTTTTTCATCTGATAGATAATTATTTCCGCGATACGGAATTGGAGATCGATTCCAGCGTGCGGCCGGTGGAAAGCGGGGGGTCAGCAATGGCAGAACGGGTCCAAGTGGGCAGACTCAGCGTTCAGGCCGCCCTCCATCAATTTGTCACTGAAGAGGCGCTCCCCGGCACCGGGCTGGACCCGACCAAGTTTTGGGCCGATGTGGAAGCAATTATGGAAGACCTCGCGCCCCGTAACGCCGCCTTACTGCGCCACCGCGACGAACTCCAGACTCAGATCGATGCCTATCACCAGGCAAACAGATCGTCGAGCGAACCTGCCCAGTACCAAAGGTTTCTGCGCTCGATCAATTACCTCAACGAGGTGCCGCCCGACTTCTCCATCACCACCACCAACATCGATGCGGAGATTGCCAGGATCGCCGGTCCGCAACTTGTCGTTCCACTGCTCAATGCCCGATTCGCCCTCAATGCAGCCAATGCACGTTGGGGGTCGTTATACGACGCCCTCTATGGCACGGATGCCATCTCGACCGACGGCGCGCTGGTCCGCGGCGGTGACTACAACCCGGACCGCGGGGCCGCGGTGGTGGCATTTGGCCGTCGATTCCTGGATACCCATCTGCCGCTGACCGCGGGCTCGCACGCCGACGCCACCGAATACCGCATCGCCGACGGCCTCAGCGTGACCATGTCAGACGGCTCGACCGCCGGATTGGCCGACGCTCAGCAGTTGGTCGGCTACCACGGTGATCACCACGCTCCGGATGCACTAGTCATGGTGCACAACGAACTTCATGTCGAGGTTCAATTCGACCGTACAGATCGGATCGGCGCCACCGATGCGGCCGGGGTCAAAGACATCGTGCTGGAATCGGCACTCACCACGATCATGGATCTGGAAGATTCCGTCGCTGCCGTTGACGGTGACGACAAGGTGCTTGGCTACCGCAACTGGCTGCAATTGATGCAGGGCACGCTGAGCGAGGAAGTTACCAAGGGCGGCAACACCTTTACCCGGACACTGAATCCCGATCGTGTGTACACCACGCCGGCCGGGGCGTGCATCACCCTGCGCGGCCGGGCCCTGATGTTCATTCGGCAGGTGGGGCACCTGATGACCACCGACTCCATTTTGGATGCGGCCGGCAACGAAGTTCCCGAAGGCATTCTGGACGCCATCATGACGACTCTCGGTTCGCTGCAGGATCTAAGGATCCAGAGCGGCACCCTGACCAATTCGACAACCGGCTCGATGTACATCGTCAAGCCGAAGATGCACGGCCCCGACGAGGTGGCTTTTGCCGTTGAACTCTTTTCCCGGGTGGAGCACGCTCTGGGACTACCACCGCTGACCCTCAAGATCGGCATCATGGATGAGGAACGGCGTACCACGCTGAACCTCAAGGCATGTATTCGGGCCGCCTCCGACCGTTTGGCCTTTATCAATACGGGTTTCCTGGACCGTACCGGCGATGAGATCCACACCAGCATGTACGCCGGGCCGGTTGTCCGGAAGAACGATATGCGTTCACAGGCCTGGATCAAGGCCTATGAAGATTCCAATGTCGACATCGGTCTGGCCTGCGGGCTGGCCGGGAAAGCACAGATCGGCAAAGGGATGTGGGCCTCTCCGGACCACATGGCCGATATGTTGGCCACCAAGATTGCCCATCCCCGTGCCGGCGCGAACTGTGCCTGGGTGCCCTCCCCCACTGCCGCCACCCTGCACACCATCCACTACCACGAGGTGGACGTCGCCCAGAGGCAGTCCGAACTGACGGGCGGCAACAGGGCAAGCCTGGGCGACCTACTGACGATTCCCCTTGGTAATCCAAAGGAATGGTCAGCCGCAGATCGACAAGCCGAGCTGGACAACAACATCCAGAGCACATTGGGTTATGTGGTGCGCTGGATTGATGCCGGTGTGGGGTGTTCCAAGGTCCCCGATATCACCGGCGAACCATTGATGGAAGACCGAGCCACCTGCCGTATTTCCTCTCAGCACGTGGCCAACTGGTTGTTACACGAGGTGGTGACAAAGGACCAGGTCGAGAGCACGCTGCGCCGGATGGCGGTCGTCGTCGATGAACAAAATGCTGCCGATCCCACCTACCTGCCGATGGCACCGACATTCGACGGTCTTGCGTTCAACAGTGCCAGAGAGTTGCTCTTTGCCGGGTTGACCCAGCCGAGCGGTTATACCGAGCCCATCCTGCATCGCAGCCGGATCGCCCAGAAAAAGTTACAAGGCAGCAAGTAACAATCACCGGCATCACCGCTACGTGACAGCCGGCACCGACACGCCACCTCGGCCCGCTGTCTGCCGCCGACGCGTGGGGCGAACTTTCGCCCGTTCCCCGCTCTGCTGAACTCTCCCGCCGGTTCTGCAAGGTGGTACCCCAGAGTCGCCCAAATTTCGATCGCAAACCGTCCGGATATGGTTTTAAGGTCGTCCCATGACAACTGTGAATCCCCCGTGGGAACCCCCGTTTGCCGGATCCGAAGTCGAACACCTACTGGGTGCGTTGAACCGCCAGCGATTTACCTTCCGGTGGAAGGCGGTCGGCTTGGACGCTGCCGGCCTGAATAAGCCCATCGGCGGGTCAGCCCTGACGTTGGGGAAATTGCTCAAACATCTTGCGCTGGTGGAGGATGACTGCTCAGGACCACGTCTGAGCGGCGCCCGGATCGGGATGCCATGGGAGGGCGGTGACTGGGCATCCGGACCGGACTGGGACTTCAGATCAGCACCGGAAGATAGCCCGGATGAGTTGTATGCCCTGTGGGATGCGGCCGTGGCACGGTCCCGAACGCGATTTGAGGCCGCGCTGGCCGATGGCGGTCCGGAGCAACTCATTCACCTGTCAGATCCGGCCGGTCAGCACGCCAGCCTACGCAGACTCCTCTTCGACATGGTCGAGGAGTACGGCAGACACACCGGGCACGCCGACCTATTGCGGGAGAATGTGGATGGCCGGGTCGGCGAGGACCCGCCGCCGGATTGGCGGCCGTGACTCCCCCGTTGTTACTCCGTCGGTGCCCCGACTATCAATCCGTGGGCACCGGCAAAGTACATCGCCTGTTCGGTATCGATGCGCACGCCGGCGGTCTTGGCTCCGGTCCACAGGTCAGCACCGACCAACGCGCCCCGCAGGTCGGCCTGTTTGAGGATCAGACCTCCGGTCCGCGCGCCTATGAGATCGGTTCGCCGCAGATCGCAGCCACTCAGATCGGCGCCGGTCAGATTGGCCTCGCGCATGCGAAGACCGGAAAGATCTGTGCCAGAAAGCTTCTCGCCGGCAAACGAGGTCAGGGTCAGATCGCACTCGAGGAAACTGATCGGCACCAGACGACAGTGGTGGAATGAGCTACCAGTGAGCCGGCAGCCGTGGAAGGTTGCGCCATGAAACGGCGTGTACTCGAACCGACACGTGGTGAATGCACTTGCCGTATAGGTGCTCCCGTACATCTCCGCACTGGTGAACTGACATTGCTCGAAGCTGATCGCTTTACCGCTCACTCTGGACAGAGCCGCGCCGGAGAAGTCGCAGCGTTGAAAGGTGATGCCCTCCCACTGGGCGCCGCGCAGATCAACTTCGGTGAAATCTTCGTCCTGATAGAGGATTTCGGTCAGTCGCACGAGTCGAGCCTAGTGGACCGGAAGGCCTCATTCGGCCAGAGTGCAGGTGAGAATGCCAACCCTGGACAGAACGGTCAACTGATGTCCTCCCGGATGATCAGTGTCGGCAGCGCCATCGGCCCGGTCAGGCGACGTGCTCCATTCTTGGGTAGATGGGGCTCTAGGCTTGCAGCACCACGGCCAGGCCCTGGCCGACACCGATGCACAGGGTGGCCAGACCGTAGCCACCGCCGGCGGATTTCAACCGGTGGGCCAGGGCGCCGACGACGCGCGCCCCGGAGGCCCCGAGCGGATGGCCGATGGCAATCGCACCGCCAAAGACATTGACCTTGGCCGGATCCAATTCTGGCCAGCCGGCCAGACACGACAGTGACTGCACCGCAAACGCCTCGTTGAGTTCGACGAATTTGAGATCTTCGAACCCGATGCCGGCTCGCTGCAGCGCATTGCGGGCGGCCTGAACCGGGCCGATGCCGAACACATTCGGATCCACCCCCACGGCAGCACTGGAGACGATTCGGGCCAGCGGAGTCATCCCGAGTCGATCCCCCGCTGCTGCGGAACCGATCAGCATGGCGGTGGCACCGTCGCTGAGTGGCGATGAGTTTCCGGCCGTCACCGTGCCATCAGGACGGAACGCCGGTTTCAGCTTCGCCATTGCGGCTGCATCAGCATCCGGCCGGATGCTTTCATCACGAATCAAACCGATATCCGGCATCGGAATCACTTCGTTGTCGAAAACGCCAGTCTCCCAAGCCTGGTGG